>CAUDYH010000209.1 GCA_958453575.1 uncultured Collinsella sp. | reverse complement strand
GGGTCTGGCCGTGTCGCTTTCTGGCCCCGTTGCGCTCGATCGCAAGCCGGTCTATCCGATCCGCAACTACGGTTCGGCCATGGCGCCGTTCTACACGATTTTGTCGCTGTGGGTGGGCTCGATTGTTCTGGCGGCCATGATGAAGGTCTCGGTTGACGATGAGCTCATCAACGAGCTCATCCCCGTGCGCCTGCACGAAATCTACCTGGGCCGTTACCTGTTCTTTGGCGGTCTGGCTCTGCTGCAGGCAACGCTCGTGTGCGCGGGCGACATCCTGTTCTTTGGCATCCAGTGCGACAACCCGCTGCAGTTTGTGCTGGCGGGCTGGGTTGCGAGTCTCGTGTTCTCCAATATCGTCTACACGCTTACGGTGTCGTTTGGCGATATCGGCAAGGCCCTGGCCGTTGTGCTGCTGGTCATGCAGGTCGGCGGTTCGGGCGGCACGTTCCCCATCGAGATGACCGGCCCCGTGTTCCAGGCGATCTACCCGTTCCTGCCGTTTACCCACGGCATCAACGCCATGCATGCCGCCATGGCCGGCGCCTACCATATGGAGTACTGGATTGAGTTGGG
Organism: uncultured Collinsella sp.; assembly: GCA_958453575.1. Lineage (GTDB taxonomy): Bacteria > Actinomycetota > Coriobacteriia > Coriobacteriales > Coriobacteriaceae > Collinsella. The sequence goes on along the minus strand of CAUDYH010000209.1, from coordinate 3,022 downwards.
CATTCTGGCGAGCTATCTGATTCCGTCGCTGGCCCTGGGTGTGGTCTTCCGCCGCCCGGTCATCAAAGCCAACGACTGGATTATCGAAAAGCTGGAGTCAACCAAATTGATTTAGCGCGACAATGTGGCGTTGACGGAACATCGAGGCCTTCCGGCTCGACGCTTTAGTTGAGTGAATTGCATGAGCTGCTTGGTTGTTGCTACAGTAGCGGGGCGTGCCGGGGGTCCGGCGCGTCCCGTTTTTATTTGACCATGAGGCGGCACGCAGCCATACGCGTGCGGACACCACGCCCAGATTGAGTGCGAGGATGTTCCATGGCCCAATACGCTGCCAACGAAATCGAAAACATGCCCGATAGCCCTGTAGCCCGTGAGGATTTGGGCGCGGGTGGTATTCCCCGGGGTGCCGGCGCACGCTCGCCGTTGTTCTGGAAAGTTCTACTGCTTTCGGTGGCGATTATCTGGGGCTACTCCTTTACCACTATGAAGGACGCACTCGACACCATTCCGGTGTTCGAGCTGGTCTATGTTCGCTTTCTCCCGGCATCACTGGTTATGTTTGCAATTTTCCATAAGCGCATCATCGCTCATTTCAATGCCCGCAACCTGATCGTCGGGCTTGGCATGGGCGCGCTCATGTGGGGTGCCTACGGTTTGCAGACGATCGGCCTGGCACAGACCACGGCGGGCAAGAGCGCTTTTTTGACCGGCACGTATTGCATCCTTGTGCCGTTTGCAAGCTATGTCCTGAGCGGTGAAAAGCTTACCCGGTATAACCTGGGTGCAGCGTTGTTGTGCCTGGCGGGTATTGGCCTGGTAGCGCTCGATAGCGTCGAGTTCAATGCCGGCGATGTTATTACCTTGGGCGGCGCGATCTTCTTCGCCATCCAGATGGCGGTGACTGCCAAGTACGGTCGCAAGATGGATATCAACGTCATCACGTTTTGGATGTTTGTGGGCAATGGCGTTTTGAGCTTAATCACGTCGCTACTATTCGAGACTCAGGCGCCTCTGTCCGTGTGGACGCCGAGTTTTATCGGCGTGATGGTCTTCCTCTCGGTGGGCTGCACGTGCGTGGCACTGCTCGTCCAAAACGTCGGTCTGGCGCACGTCCCGGCCTCGACGGGCTCGTTGCTTCTTTCGATGGAGTCGCCCTCGGGTGTGCTGTTCTCGGTGTTGTTGATGGGGGAGGCGCTCACCTCGCGCCTGCTTGCCGGCTTTGCGCTCATCTTTTTGTCGATTATCTTGAGCGAGACGCATTTCGATTTCTTGCGCCGAAAATCTCGCCCGCAATTGTAAACAACTTGTTGCGCCGCCCTCCCAGGGCGGCGTTTTTTATGTCATGCCCTTACAGTTGTGCCTTGCACTTTACGCTGTCAAAGTGCGTGCTGCAAAAACGTTACTGGAGGGCATCTATGGCACCAGCTCTGTCCGATCTTCAACCGCAACCAGCGCCGCAGGCTACCACAGCGGCGCAGACCGCTATCGGCGATGGCCTAGTCAAAGAAGCCCAGGCATTTGCCGGTGAGCTTGCCGCATGGCGACACGATCTACACCAGATGCCCGAGCTGGGTAATAGCCTCCCACAGACCTCTGCGTATATCCAAGCGCGCTTGACCGAGATGGACATCCCGTTTGCCACGCTCGTCGATGGTTCCTGCGTTGTGGGCCTTGTCGGCGCCGGTGCCGCCGCGGCCCAGGGCAATGGCGTCTGCACGGACGAACAAGCCGGTACGGTTATCATGCTTCGCGGCGACATGGATGCCCTGCCCGTTGCCGAGGAATCGGGCGAGCCCTTTGCATCCACCAACGGCTGCATGCACGCTTGTGGCCACGATATGCATGCGACGGCGCTGCTCGGCGCGGCCCGTTTGCTCAAGGCCCGCGAGGCCGAGCTTGTCGACGCCAATGCCACCGTCAAACTGCTGTTCCAGCCGGGTGAGGAGACCTTTGAGGGGGCACGCGCTGCCATCGCCGACGGCTTGCTCGAGAACCCGCGTCCTCAGGCAACTTTTGCCATGCACGTCAACAGCCAGTCGCCGCTCGGCCTAGTGCTCTATGGGAGTCCGGCGCTCTCGGGCGTGTACGGTTTCCGCATCACGCTGCAGGGCAAGGGTGGCCATGGCTCGAGCCCCGAGATTTGCATCGACCCCATTACGGCGGGCGTGCATGTGCACCTAGCGCTCCAGGAGCTTATCTCCCGCGAGGTGCCGGCGGCCAAGGAAGTTGCACTTACCGTTGGTAAGTTTGCCGGCGGTCAGGCTGCCAACGTCATTCCCGACACCTGCGTGCTCGAGGGAACGCTGCGCGGCTTCGATGTCGAGCTCATGGCTCATCTCAAGGAGCGTATCGCCGAGGTCGTCAACGGCGTTGCCGCAACATATCGTACGCCGGCAACCATCGAGACGCTTTCGGACGTTCCGCCGCTCGTGCTCGACAGCGATATGACCCAGGCCTCGCTTGGCTACGTGGGCGCGGTGCTGCCCAAGGCTGCCTTCCTGCCGCTATTCCACGCCATGGCGAGCGAGGATTTCGCACTTATCTCGAGCGAGATCCCAAGTGCGTACTTTACGGTGGGCGCGGCCGTGACCGATACGGACGAGCATTTTGCCCAGCATCATCCCAAGGCGCGCTTTAACGATGCCGAGCTTCCCCTCGGCGCCGCGGCTTATGCCGCCGTCGCTCTCGGATACATTGCGGACCACAAGGAGTAATCCATGTCCCAGCAACGTAAATTTTTCCCTGGCTGGTTCGTGGTGGCCTCTGGCTTCGTGATCATGGCCACGTGCTACACCATTTTCGTCAACTGCATGAGCCTGTTCCAGCCGCTCATCGTCAGCGACTTGGGAATTTCTCTTGCGCAGTACAACATCTCCAACGCCCACGATCGTTGCGTCTAAGCAGTTTGGCATGGCCGACCTGGGTAAGGCAGCGGGCACCATTACCTCGCTCGAGATGGTCGGCGGCACCGTGGGCGCCATCGTCTCGGGCGTGCTGTTCGATGCCACGGGCTCCTTTGCGA
>CAUDYH010000208.1 GCA_958453575.1 uncultured Collinsella sp. | reverse complement strand
AACCGTAAGAAGGGCGGCCGAGACATGTTCTCGGTCGCCCTATTGTTTGTTGAACACATGGTCGCTACGTCCGCGCCCAGTCCAAACGGTCAACAATCATCTGTGAACGGTATTTGTTCAAAAAAGAACAAAGATAAACAAATAGTTGTTGCAGTTACTGTTCGAATGTGTTCAAATAAACATGAACAGTGAAGAACCGCACATTCAGATGCCCGGACCTGAACGCGATTCAACACTTCCAAACAGAAACTACGCACCTGCGTATCTCTCAAGGAGGATGTCATGAGGGTTGTAATCGCTTCCGATGCCGACGGTATGTCGATGAAGGAGTCCATCAAGGAGATGCTCATCGCCGACGGTCACGAGGTCGTCGACTATTCCGAGACCCCTGCCGCGGACTTTGTCGATTCCGCGACCGCCGTTGCCAAGGACCTGCTGGAGCACAAGGATTCCCAGGGCTTTGCATTCGATAAGTACGGCGTCGGCTCCTATATGGCCGCCGTCAAGATCAAGGGCATGGTCGTCGCCAACATTTCCGACGAGCGTTCCGCTTACATGACCCGCGAGCACAACGGCTCGCGCATGGTCACCCTGGGCCCGGGCGTTGTGGGCACCGAGGTCGCCAAGAAGATCGCCCGCGAGTTCCTGCGCGCGCAGTACGCCGGCGGCCGTCACCAGATCCGTGTCGACATGCTCAACAAGATGGCCTAACGAGAGCCACCGAGAACTCGAACTTCTACCTCAACTTGTGAATTCAGACGAAAGGACGTTCTGATGAAGAAGACCATCGCAATCGGTTGCGACCATATCGTTACGGACGAGAAGATCTATCTGGCCGACCGCCTGGAGCAGGCTGGCTACAAGGTGCTCGACTGCGGCACCTACAGCCACACCCGTACGCACTATCCCATCTACGGTAAGGCCGTGGGCGAGGCTGTTGCCAGCGGCAAGGCCGACTTTGGCGTGGCCCTGTGCGGCACCGGCATCGGCATCACCAACGCCGTCAACAAGGTTCCCGGCGCTCGCTGCGCCCTGGTTCGCGACATGACCTCTGCCCTGTATGCCCGTCGCGAGCTCAACGCCAACATCGTGGGCTTTGGCGGCAAGATCACCGGCGAGTTCCTGATGGCCGATATCATGCTTGCCTTCCTGGAGGAGCCCTACGAGAAGACTCCCGAGCACGACGCCCTGATTGCCAAGATCGACGCCTGCAATAAGGCCGACGCCGAGGCTCAGGCTGACCCGCACTTCTTTGACGAGTTCCTCGAGAAGTGGGACCGCGGCGAGTATCACGACTAAGGGGGTTCCGGCGTTTTAACAAACGCCGGACCGGTCGACGCTGCGAAGCCATCTGGCGGGCAATCTGCCGCTCAGCTTCGACGGCATGACCAGAAGGTCAATGCCGTCTCGCTTCACGGCACCTTGCCTCGCCAGCTGGCTTCTCGCTGATGTCTGAGTGACCTGTGGGGTTACCGCTGTTGTTGCGAAGCGTTCTGGTATGGCAAGTTGCTCCGATAACACGTTTGCTTGCTTGGCTTGAGTGCTTCGTTTTGGCGGCCCCCGGCATTCTGCAGCTTTTCAATTGACGGCTCGCGTTTCTGTGAGGGGGCGCGGGCCGGTTTTCTATCAGCCCCACTGACTTGGCGGGCTGTCGTAAGAAAGGGAAGGCTCCTATGGAGTTTGTTCTTGATAACGGTTCTATTCGTGTGGCACTGAGCACGGCTGGCGGATCGTTCACTTCTATTGCGGCCAACGGTCGCGAGTACCTGTGGCAGGGCGATCCTTCGGTCTGGTCGGGCCAGGCACCCATTTGCTTTCCGATTTGCGGCGGCCTTCGTGACGGTCGCGCAATGACCATGGGCGGTCGCGAGATAAAGCTCGCCCGCCACGGCTTTGCGCGCAAACAGGAGTGGAAGCTTGAGGAGCAGAGCGACAACATGGTTGCGCTGAGCCTAAGCTCTGCCGACCATGCCGAGTTGCTCGAGCAGTACCCGTATCCGTTTAAGATCGTTGCTCGTTACACGATCGATTCGAAAAAGGTGGCCGTGTCGTACGAGGTGACCAATGAGGGCACCGAGGACATGCCGTTTTTTGTGGGTGGCCACCCCGGCTTTAAGTGCCCGCTCGACGAGGGCGAGTCCTATGACGACTATGAGCTTCGTTTTGATCAGCGTGAGGCCGCCGAGCTCTGTACTGCCGTTCCCTCGACGGGCCTGATTGATGTTGAGCATCGCAGTAAGAACCCCATGATCGACCAGAACCTGCCGCTTACCCACGAACTCTTCGACTTCGCGGAGACCATCTTTGATGTGCTCGAGAGCCGCGTGGTTACGCTGACCAAGAAAACCGAGGACAAGGGCGTGCGCCTGACGTTCCCCGATATGCCATATCTGATTGTGTGGAGCAAGCCCGAGGGCGACTTTGTGGCCGTGGAACCGTGGGGCGGCCTGTCTACCTGCTCCGATGAGGACGATATTCTGGAGCACAAGCGTGGCTGCCTGGTTGCCAAGCCGGGGGAGACCGTCACCCGCGGCTTTGAGATCGAGATCCTTTAACGAGCTATCGTATGTTTGGGGTGGGTCATGCCGCCCCGGAAACAGGAGTTCAACATGATTCTGACCGTCACCATGAACCCGTCGATTGATACGCGCTATCAGCTCGACAAGCTGGTCATTGACGACGTTAACCGCGTCACGCCCGAAAAGACCGCTGGCGGCAAGGGCCTCAACGTGAGCCGTGTGCTGCTGCAGTTGGGCGACGATGTGCTCGCGACCGGTCTGCTCGGCGGCCACATGGGTGCCTATATGGCCGAGCTTATGGATGCCGACGGCGTCAAGAACGACTTTGTGCCCATCGCCGGTGAGACGCGCATCTGCCTGAATATCCTGCACGAGGGAAATCAGACCGAGCTGCTGGAGAGCGGCCCGCAAATCGCCCCGGCCGAGCTCGAGGCCTTTACGGCCAAGTTCGCCGAGCTTGCAGCGAAGGCGGACGTCGTGACGCTTTCGGGCTCGCTGCCGCGTGGCGTCGATGCCGGCTACTATGCCGAGCTCGTCAAGATCGCCGAGGAGGCGGGCGCCAAGGTGCTGCTCGACACCTCGGGTGCATCGCTGGAGGTTGCGCTGGAGTCCGACGCTAAGCCTGAGCTCGTAAAACCCAACCTGACCGAGATTAACGGCCTGCTGGGCACGTCCTTTACGACCGATGATGTCGATGCCCTGCGCAAGGCGCTTGCTGCCGATGGCCGTTTTGCCGGTATTCCCTGGGTTGTCGTTTCGATGGGCGCTGCCGGTTCGGTGGGCTTCCATGAGGGTCGCGCGTTCCGCGCCAAGACGCCCGCGATTGCGGCTGTGAACGCAACGGGTTCCGGCGACTCGACCATCGCCGGTTTTGCGCATGCCATTGCTGCTGGTGCCGACGACGTCACGGTGCTCAAGACCGCCAATACCTGCGGTAAGCTCAACGCCATGGATCCCAAGACCGGCCACCTGGTCATGGACCGCTGGGACGAGATCTACAGCAACGTTGAGGTCGTAGAGTTGTAGCGGTTGCTACTCCTAATAGAATGAGCGTGGATAATCTCCTGCTTTTGGTGCCCAT
>CAUDYH010000207.1 GCA_958453575.1 uncultured Collinsella sp. | reverse complement strand
GCATCTGGGCGCGTCGCGAGCTCATGGCCCAGGTGGCCCTGCAGGCGCGCCGCTTCGGCATCCGCGAGGACGGCTACGATCCCGCGACTGCCGATGCCATCGAGGGCCGTCCGCTCACGGCCGACGAGCGCCGCCAGCGTGCCGACCTTATCCGTCGATTGGGGCCGGTCGACGCTCCCGGCTACAAGGAGGCCTACGAGAACCTCGTCGATCAGGCGGCCTATACCTGGTTCAACCGCCTTATCGCCATTCGCTTCATGGAGCTGAACGACCGGTTGCCGAGCCATGTGCGCATGCTGTCGGCCGCCGACGGCGCGTTTCGCCCCCAGGTGCTGCGCGAGGCGCTGGATGTGCCCATCGAGGGGCTTGATGCGGCCCAGGTGAGCGAGCTTCTGCGGGCCTCCGATGATGAGGCGCTGTTCCGCTGCCTGTTTTTGGCCCAGTGCCGCGAGCTGGCGGCCTGCCTGCCCGATGTGTTCGAGCCGGTGGGCGCGGCTATGGAGCTGTTGCTTCCCGAGGGACTGCTGCGCCAGGGCAGCGTCGTGCAGCGCTTGGTGGACGACGTTCCGGAGGAGGATTGGCGCGAGGGCGTGGAGATCGTCGGCTGGATGTACCAGTACTATGTGAGCGAGCGCAAGGACGAGGTGTTCGCCAGCTTCAAGAAGGGCAAGAAGGCCGATGCGGGCGCTATAGCGCCGGCCACCCAGCTGTTCACCCCCGACTGGATCGTCCGCTACCTCACCGAGAACTCCCTCGGTCGCCTCTGGCTGCAATCTCACTCCGAAAGCCATCTCGCCGACCAAATGCCTTACTACATCCCCGACAACCTGGGTGCGGAAGATGCCGATGCTGACTCCGGGACGCGCCCCGTAGGGGGCGACCTCGGTCGCCCCTCCGAGCCTGCGATATCCCCCGAATCCCTCAGGGTCATCGACCCAGCCTGCGGTTCTGGCCACATCCTCGTCTACGCCTCCAGGCTTTTGGCCGCCATGTACGAGGAGGCAGGGCATATCCGTCGCGACATCCCGCGCCTCATCCTGCAAAACAATCTCACCGGCTGCGAGATAGACCCCCGCGCCGCCCAGATGGCCTCCTTCGCGCTCGCCATGACGGCCTGTGAATGGGATTCCCGCTTCCTGCGCCGCGCCGATAAGGTGAGCGCGAACATCGTGTGCCTGCGCCCCGCCGAGATCGACGCCGAGGAGCTGGAGGAGATGCCCTACCTGGCCGAGCGCGCGGAGCTGTTGGGCGCCATGGCCCACATGGGCGAGTGCGGCAGCCTGTTTGCGCCCGAGCCCGAGGACATCGCCGCCCTCGAGCGCGCCGACGACGAGCTGGATGCCCGCGAGGCCGGCGGAGATCTTCTGGCGCACCGCCCCCATGCCGCCGTCGCCCAGATGCTCGCCAACTGCAAGCCACTTATCGAGACCTACGACGCCGTCATCGCGAACCCGCCCTATATGGGTTCGTCGAATATGGACAAGTGGCTGGCGAACTGGGCCAAGAAACACTACCCCGACAGCAAGCGCGACCTGTGCACCTGCTTCATCGAGCGCGGCTTCACCCTCGCGAAGCCCTGCGGTTACTCCGCCATGGTTACCATGCAGAGCTGGATGTTTCTCGGTAGCTTCGAGGCCCTGCGTGAAAAGACGTTGAAGGAACGTTCCATAGCCTCCATGGCCCATCTGGGCACGCGCGCGTTCGACGCCATCGGCGGCGAGGTTGTGGCCACCACGGCCACGGTTTTCGGCGGAAGCCCCGCTGATGCACCCGCAAGCTACCTCCGCCTGGTCGACTTCGACGGAGAGGCCGCTAAAGAGGAAGCCATCCGCGAAGCCATCGCCAACCCAACCTGCGGCTGGTTCTACCGCCGAAGCACCGGCGCCTTCAAATCCATCCCCGGCACCCCCATAGCCTACTGGGCCAGCGAAAAGCAAAGAGCTGCTTTCGAATCCCTGTCTGCTCTGTCTACATATGCGTATGGGTGTAATGGTATGACAACAGGGGAGAATGCCAAATTCTTAAGGATTTGGCATGAGGTATCGATATCTCGCATTGGTTTTGAAACGCAGGACGTAAGCGAAACGCGGGGGAAAGCGTTTAGATGGTTTCCGTACAACAAGGGAGGAGAGTTTCGGAAATGGTATGGCAATAGAGATTACGTAATTAATTGGGAGGATAATGGTCGAGATATTCGCGATAATGGTCATCTTGTGCCGAGAAGCATGAACTATATGTTTAGGCGGGGCGTTTCTTGGTCGAAGATCTCTTCAGGAAAAATTGCTTTTCGAGTTGAAGATCCCGGTAGAATGTTCGACGTTGCGGGCTTGTGTTTGTTTCCACTTAAGGAGGAGATCAATCTCGCTGCTCTGGCTGCCTTCGGCAATGCAACGGTCGCTAGCAGCTTTCTCGAGTTCTTGTCTCCCACTTTGAATTTTGAGGTTGGCGATGTAAGTTCTATTCCGATTTCTGAAGAAGTGTACAGCAAAACCATAGAGATGCTTGCCAAAGCTTGTGTCGATATATCTAGCGCTGATTGGTGTTCGCGAGAGATATCCTGCGGTTTCTTGCGTCATCCGATGGTGTAGGTGATTCGGATGGCTATTGAATCTCTTAGCGAATATAGGATATCCCCAACGGGAAGCAAGGCATTTCCTTTGCGAAACATCGTTGACTACTTTTCTCAAAGAGCGCCAGGTATTAATACTGGTAATGCGGCGCAGGATGTGGCAAGAGACCAAGCAGATATCGTCTTTAATCAGTTGATGCAAGATGCGCACATAAATGCTGAGTTAATTGTAATTGGTGGTCATAAAAAGGTTGACGCGTATTTAATTTCCACTACGGAAGTAGATTTCAAGATTCGATGTATCTACCTGGTTAAGTCGAATAGCGAAACAAAGCTGCATGCTCTGCTGCGGCATCTGAGAAATGCTATTGCGCACGGACACTTTTTTGTGAAGTTTGCAAAGAGAGACACTTTAATCTGCCTCCTTGATTTCGACAGAGGAAGGCCTACGGCAAGGGTGGTTGTTAACAAAGCTTCTATGAAAAGATGGATGAAAACGCTAAGAGAACACCATGCATAAATCGACCAACCAAACTGACACGCGTCCTCCCGTGCTGGAAAGAGCGCGCATCTTGCGATTTATTGCATCCTCGCATGAGAACGTCGAAAGGCTTTCAAGCTATGTGTCACGGATGACGCTGGCTTCGAGTCGGCCGATCTTTGGACTTTCTTTAGTCAGCTTTCGTCTCGGGACGCGAACCCCGTGTTGTGGACATGGCCCTGATCGCCGCTGTCGCCAATCCCGTTGCTGTTTATCTCAACAGCTTCTTCCGGATCTTCTTCAGATAGTTCTTCTTGAAGTTGGAGCTTCCACCGAAGAAGGCTTCGTCTGTTTTCATGGAAGTTCCGCGCTCGTATTTCGCTGCCGTCGGCTCGATGCCACAGATGTAGTCGGCGAGCTGGAAGAACCGGTAGTCGGCGGGGGAGACGATACGGTAGACGATAGCCTCTTTCGAGAGGGCGAACTCGATGGCATCGTGCAGAATGCGGGCAACGTCGGACTGTCCGTTGTCGTAGTAGACCTTGACCTTGTCGAACTGTTGAA
>CAUDYH010000206.1 GCA_958453575.1 uncultured Collinsella sp. | reverse complement strand
AAAGTATGCCTTACAGAACGACGAGGGTCGGGAGTCGGTCGACCCGTTCGTGGCAGAACGTCAGCGAGAGTCTCATCTGACGATGCTCGGACATAAGGTGCTGAGGTTTACGTTTGATGAGCTCAAGAATCCGGGGAAGCTGGCTGAAAAGATGAGACTGGCGGGCATTCCGCAGTGGGCCGATTTGGCTGAGCAGTGGAGGCGGCAGTGGTATGGGCGCTGAGGGGTGTAACTGACGCGGATGTGGTTGTTCCTGCCGAGTTTGTCTCGATCTGTAACAACAAGGGGCCGTTTGGCCTCGCAACTGTTACAGATCGAGACAGAAGGTTGGCTGCCGCTAAAATATCTCGATCTGTAACATCTAGAGGCCGAAAACCTGTCTACTTGTTACAGATTGAGACAAAGGTTGGACGCGGTGCCGAAAGATCTCGATCTGTAACATCTGGCTGCTAAAACCCGGTCTACCTGTTACAGATCTAGACATTTCCCGGATGTCGCTGGGATGGGACTGCAATGCATTCCGTTCTCCGTGTCTCATCCTTTCTCCGTTAACCGATATGTCCGCAGCAACCCTGCCGCACTGGGTGATAATGGACAAATGTTCAAGTTGCTCGTGAGGGAGGAGCTCGATATGGCGTCTGCCGATCGTTCCACGTTGTTTATCAATGCGACCATTCTGGATGGTTCGGAGCATATGGAGCCGCAACCCGATATGGCCGTGACTGTTGAGCGCGGCGTCATCACCTGGATGGGGCCGAGTGCTGTGGCGCAGGCGCCTGCAGGTGCCGAGGTTATCGACCTGGGTGGTGCGTATCTCATGCCCGGTCTCATCAATATGCACGTGCACCTGTGCGGCTCGGGCAAGCCGGTTTCGGCGGGCGATGCGGGCGCGCTGATGAAGAAGCTCGATAATCCCGTGGGGCGCGCCATCGTGCGCCATATTCTTAAGGGCAGTGCCCAGCAGCAGCTGGCAAGCGGCGTGACCACGGTGCGCGGCGCGGGCGACCCGCTGTTTGCCGACATTGCCGTGCGCGACGCTATCGACGCCGGCAAGTATCAGGGTCCGCGCCTGGTAGCGCCGGGAACGGGCGTCACGGTGCCGGGCGGCCATGGCGCGGGCTTGTTCGCCCAGGTGGCCAACAGCCCCGTCGAGGCAGCCGAGCAGGTGAGAGACCTGTATGCGCGCGGCGCCGATGTCATCAAGCTGTTCGTGACGGGCGGTGTGTTCGACGCTACCGAGGTGGGCGAGCCGGGCGTGCTGCGTATGCCGGTAGAGGTTGCCGCGGCGGCGTGCAAGGCGGCGCACGAGGTGGGCCTGCCGGTTATGGCTCATGTCGAGAGCACCGAGGGCGTGAAGGCCGCGCTTGAGGCCGGTGTCGATACGATCGAGCACGGTGCCCCGATGACTCCCGAGATCCTGGAGCTGTACCGTGGCGCCGCGGGTACACAGCTTGAGGGGCGTGCGCCGAGTGTGACCTGCACAATCAGCCCGGCGCTGCCGTTTGTGTTGCTCGACCCGGAAAAGACCCATTCGACTGACACGCAAAAGAAGAACGGCGACATCGTGTGCTCGGGCATTATTGAGAGTGCTCGTGCGGCGCTGGATGCCGGCGTTAAGGTGGGCTTGGGCACGGACTCAAGCTGCCCGTTCGTGACGCAGTACGACATGTGGCGCGAGGTGGCCTATTTTGCCAAGTACGTGGGCGTGAGCAACGCCTTTGCGCTGCATACGGCCACGCAGGTCAATGCCGAGCTCCTGGGGCTGGGCGGCGAGACCGGCACGATCGAGTGCGGCAAGGCCGCCGATATCCTGGTGACGCGCAAGAATCCGCTCGATGACCTGTGCGCTCTGCGTGAGCCGATACATGTGATGTGTCGCGGTGATCTGGTACGCAAGCTCAAGGTGAAGCGTATTCCCGAGGTGGACGCCGAGCTCGACGCGATTATGGCCATGCCTGCCGAAGCGCTGGCCGAGGAGCTGGCCCGCGACGGTGTGGCGTAGATGTGACAAAGGTGCAGCTCCGTTGCCGCATACAAAAAGCCGAGGTCTCAACACGAGGCCTCGGCTTTTTTATCGAACAAATACTTAAGATTTGGGACAAACAAACCTGATTAATTTGTCCCGCGTGCGGGCGCTAGGAGCGGGTTTCCATCTTGGCGTGGCACTTGGGGCAGGTGACGCGGATCTTGCCTTTGCCCTTGGGAACGGAGAGCATCTGGCCGCAGTTGGGGCACTTGAGATAGGCTGTGGTTTTGCGGCCCTTCCACATCTTCTTGGCCGTGCGCTTGGCACGTTCAAAGTCTTCCTTGCTAGTACCGGCTGCACGCGAGGCGTTGGCCGCTGCAGCTCCACCGCCCAAGCTAGCTACAAACTTGCCCAAGCCGGGTACGTTTGCAGTCGCGGCGACAAAGGCCTCGTTCTCCTTGTGACGTGCGTCGATATTTTTGGACAGGCCGCGCAGCACGCCAATCACGATTACGGCGATGGCAATCCAGCTGAGCCACTGGATGCGGGCTATCGATCCGATCATCGCGATGACGATGCCGGCAAAACCCATCACGATGGTGAGTTCATCGGCACCATTGCGACCCTTCATAAAGTCATTCATGCAAATTGCCTTTCGTTCGATATGCTGCACGCCTTTATACCCGATTTAGAGCAAGGGGGACAGGTCAATCTGCACCAATGTGGTGCAAACGTACCTGTCCCCGATACACCAAGATGGTGCAAAGCAGTCTGTCCCCAATGCCCCAATTACTTGGAGAGCTTGTCGACGACGCGTTCGATCTCGGCGAGCTTGGCGGCTTTGAGGTCTTCGTCGCCCGATTCGATTGCCGAAGTCACGCAGCCCTCGATATGCGCCTTGAGCACGTCGGCGTTGATGCGCGCAATGAGCGCCTGCGTTGCCATGAGCTGCGTGGAAATATCGACGCAGTAGCGGTCCTCATCGACCATCCGCAAGATGCCGTCGATCTGGCCGCGTGCCGTCTTGAGCATGCGGGTTACCGATTTGTGGTCTGCCATCATGGCGGGTCCTCGTTTCTGGTCGGGGGGGTACCTGCGGGTCGTTACGCGGCGGTCACCGAAAGGGCGTGGAACTTCTCACCCGCGGCCTCGACAGCGGCGGCGAGCTGCTCGGCGGTCACGGTGTCGGCGCACTCCACCTGGACGGTCTGAGTCTCGTGATCGGCATCGGCGTCGGTCACGCCGGCAACGTTGAGCAACGCCGTCTCGACGGTGGCGTCGCAGTGGCCGCACATGAGGCCGGAAGTCTTGATTGTGTATCGCATCGGTATTCCTCTCTGTTGTGTCGGCTTTCCCAGGCACCCGACCTTGACCTTCAAGCCGTCGCTCGCGTACCAAAGTACGCGTCGCTCCTCTTTCAGGTCAATCTCTGGCACCTGGAAAACCCGTTCTAAATGGACGTAATAGTGAGCCTATTTTGCCACTTTAGGCTTAAAGGTTCGCAGGCGCAGCGCATTGCTTACGACGCACACGCTCGACAGGCTCATGGCCGCGGCGCCAAACATCGGCGAGAGCTGCCATCCGGTGAGCGGGAAGAACACGCCCGCCGCCAGCGGAATGCCGATGCCGTTGTAGAACAGTGCCCAGAACA
>CAUDYH010000205.1 GCA_958453575.1 uncultured Collinsella sp. | reverse complement strand
CAAGTAAGCGTCTTGTCCCCCTCCAAGGCCTCGGCAATCAAGTCCAGAACCGTGCCATTATCAACCGCCGTAGTCTCTCCATAATTAGAGCCCTGAGTCGTGCTGATGAACTCCGCCCACGTCTGGACGTCATCATTTACGTTAGGTACTCCAGAAACGTCTTTGAGCGCAGTCGTAACGAGGGTTTTCACATTACCATTAGCCCACTGAATATCGGAAAGCGTCTTATCACCTGACCAGATATTTCCATTCTTATTCTGCGTGACCTTCGCGGTAAAGATCTGGATGCCCTTGAAAGATGTGTCGGCATATTCAGTGTCAGTGATAAGCACCTTGCCCATCTCCGTAGCCACCGTCGGCGTATCCTCAGCAAACGCCATGGTCACCGGAGCCATCACGCCGCCGAAGCTCAGCGCTGCTGTGAGGCCGGCGGTTACTGCCAGGCGTGCGATGTTCTTGTTCATGCTCATCTTCTTTTCCTCCGTTTTCCGGTTGGTTCTCATTCGGTCGGTCATCGTCTGTCTGTGTCTGTGCATCTGCTTCGTTGTGTCTCGCCCCGCTCTCGGTGGGGCTGCCAGCTACTTTTTATGGCTGCCACCTCCCCGCTTGACCAGGAGCGCGACCACGATGAGCGCGGCTCCGGCGACCGCCACGGCGGCCGCGGCGAACATTGCCATATCTCCCGTCGAGGGCATAAAGCCTCGAGGGGAAACGTTGGCGGGCGTGTTGATGATCGACGCCTCCAGGCTGCCCGTCGACCCGTCCGCGCTGTCGGCGCGCAGGGGCGACTCGGCCGTGACGGTGAGCTTGGGCTTGGCGGCCGCCACCTGGTCGACGTCCAGGCCCTCGGCCTTGACCGTCACGCCGCGCATGCCCTCAAAGGCGGTGTAGCCCTTGGGCGCCTTGAGCTCGCGGACCTCCAGCTTGCCCGAGTCCACGCCCGAGACGGTCACGCGGCCGTCCTCGCCCGTGGTGACGGTGGCCTTGCCTTGCGCATCCCACGTGCCGTCGGCCGCCAGCGTGCGACCGCGGTCGTCGGCGATGCTCAGGACCGCCCCGGACAGCGGCTTGTCGCCGTCGCTGCCGCGCTTGGTGAGCGCGAGATCCCAGGTGTAGGCGCACGCGTCGTCGCTCGGCGTGCGGGTGAAGCCGGCGTCGCCGGACTGGTCGGCAAGAGGAGAGCGCGGGTAGCGCAGGTAGACCTCGTTGGGGTTGCCCTTCGCGATGCCGTGGTTGCACGCGCTGTTGAGCGGCGCATTGTACACGGCGACCACGCGGGCGCCCGCGGTAAAGGCGTCGGCCCCGCCGAGCGCGGCAATCAGGTCGCCGGTGCGCACGGTGAAGATCCCGTCCGCGGCCACCTTGGTGGCGCACTGGGCCGTGATGTCGGTCCAGCCCTTCGCGGCCTTAGTGCCGGCGCGGCCGCCCTTGCCGGCCGAAACGGCGTCGAAGCCGCCGTTCGCGCCCACCGCCGCGTACACGCGCATGCTCGCGGCCACCTTGGAGGGGTCGAGCCCCGCGCTCATGGTGTCGACGAGCTGCACCGTATAGGCGTCGTAAGCGGTAAGACCCGCCGGGACCGTGGCCGAGAGGCGCCAGTACAGGTCGTCGGCGACCGTGGCGTCGGCGGCCTTGCCCCAGGCGGCGGTGCTGTCCTCCAGCACATGCTTGGCCACCTTGGGAGTGGCGGCCTTGGGCTTGACGATGACGGCGCTGCCGCCGACCAGGGCCATGATCGGCGCGGTGCCGGCCTCGTTTTGGGAGATGGCGTCGTCTTTGGCGACGATGAGCCAGTAGCCACAGGGCAGCTCGGCCGTCGTGACCGCGTTAAGGGCCACGGACACGGCGCCAGAGCTCTGGAGGGAACGAGCGAGCTGTGCGCTCAGCGCGCTCGTAAGGCGGGAATCGGTGTTGAGCCACTCGGCAGCTTCCTGTGCGGTGGTCTGGGAATTGGGCATGCCGGCGCTGTGCAACACAGGCAGCGCGGCGTCGCGCACGGCATCGCTTGCCCAGACAAGGTCGGTGGCGATCTTGGCGTCGTTGTCGTCATCGACGACGTTGGCGTCAAAGATCTGGTAGGCGTCGTAGCTACTCGCCACGGTGCCGCTCACCGTGATGGAACCGGTCGAGGTCGGCGCGGCCTGCGCGGATGCGGGGAACACAACCGCGCAGGTGCCGATCAGGAGGGCAAGCAGCGCAAACAAGATCGGGAAGGAGCAAACTTTCTTATTCACGACGCTTACCTCCCTTCGCATTCGCCTTGCGACGAATGTGCACCCAGGCCGCAGCAGCGCAAAGCGCCGCCGCGCCGGCAAGGTACGTCAGAGTGACGCCCGACATACCAGAAAGGGGCAAAGATGTGGAGTAGGTGTTGGTGAAGGTGGGGGTAGTGTCGGGAAACTCGTGGTCCTTATTATCGGTGTCTTTCCACGTACCGCCGGGGTCAACGGTTCCCTTCCTGTAGGTCACCGCACAGTCGATTCCTCCTTGGGTGTTATCCTTTGCCACAACCTTGAACCTATAGACCGACTGATCAAACTTGTAATGCGGATAGGTCGAGCTTTCGTACTTCTCGCGCACATAGTACGTGAAGGTCTTGGAACCATTGTTAAGGTCCGTGAGCTTATATGTCTTCGACTTGAAATCGACCGTGCTCGTCGCATTAGCGTTTTTTTCAGTTTTGACATTCGCAGGATCAGGATTAATTGTTACCGTTTCCGGTTTGGTGAAGTTCGGGTCGTCCTCGTTCGCGAGTTCGAATGTGAACGCCTTCATCTCGCCACCATCAACCTTCTTGGTCACCTGAGGCGTCCAAGAGCCCTTGGGTTTGTATGCATTAGTAAAGGTCTTGTCGGTGTTGCCATCGGTGATCTTAATGGAGACATCGCTACCGTTGTTCGGAGTAAACGTTTTCGCCTCATTATTTTTGAGATTAGTAACCCTTACATTCGTAACTAAATAGTAGATGTAATCAATATCCAGCACCGGCCGCTTTTCGGTTGTAGTTGTAAGCTCAATCTTGTAGATGGTCTGGTCGTAGTCCACGCCAGGGACGCGATCCGCAACGTTGCCGGGGTCCTCAACGAGGTAGTAGACGTTCGTTCCAGCGGAGTGGACCCTGCCCAAATCAAAGACAAAGTTACCTTCAGCGTCGTTCGTGGCCCCATCGTCATCGCCAACTATTGAACAGCCATTGAGCTGCAATTTGCCATCATCATTATTATTAAAGCTAGGGACACCACCGCTCTCGCCCGGCTCCAAGAGTTGGAACCTGAATTTTCCCGCATCATCCGCAGTAAGCGCGCGGCCTTCCAGTGCCTTAGTGCCGTTGAGCTTCATCTTGGGATACACGTTCACCTGCGTGGTGGAGCCAGCGATTACGTCGCCGTTGGTCATGACTCCGCCTCCGTGGATGTTGGAGCGGTTGCCCGTAATGAAGAGGGACGCAGCCGCAGTAGCAGCATCCTTATCATACTGAATCGGCTCAGATTTAAGGCCAATCATGTACTTAGCTTGGGCGCCCTCGTACTTGCCGATAGACGTTGGTGTTTTGTCGATCGTGCCCGACCAATTGGCAGCTCCACCACCAAGCATCTGTCCCGTTACGGCAGCGATATACG
>CAUDYH010000204.1 GCA_958453575.1 uncultured Collinsella sp. | reverse complement strand
TAGGAGAACATGCCGGTGAGGTAATCATTCAGCCGCTTATCCTTGGGCCGCTGGAAAATCTCGTCGGTCTCGTCGTACTCGACCATATCGCCCATGTAGAAGAACGCCGTGCGGTTGGACACACGCGACGCCTGCTCCATGTTGTGCGTCACGATGACGATGGCGCGGTCGGCCACGATCGACGACATCAGGTCCTCGATCGCCAGCGTCGAGATGGGGTCAAGCGCCGAGCAGGGCTCGTCAAACAAGATCACGTCGGGGTTGAGCGCCAGCGTGCGCGCGATGCACAGGCGCTGCTGCTGACCGCCCGAAAGCGCGTAGGCGCTCTTGTCGAGCTTGTCCTTGACCTCGTCCCACAGCGCCGCGCCGCGCAGGCTCTCCTCGACCATGCGGTCGAGCTCGTCACGGTCGGTGATGCCGTGGCGCTTGGGCGCAAACGTGATGTTGTCGCGAATGGACTTGCGGAAGGGGTTGGGCTGCTGGAACACCATGCCGATGGAGCGACGCAGCTCGTACGTGTTCTCGGTCTTGGTGTTCACGTTGCGCCCGCGGTAGTTGATCTCGCCCTCCACGCGACAGCGGCGAATCTCGCGATTCATCAGGTTGAGGCTACGCAAGAAGGTCGACTTGCCGCAGCCCGAAGGCCCGATGAGCGCCGTGATCTCACCCTTGTGGAAGTCGAGCGACGTATTGTGCAGCGCATGGTGGTCGCCATAGTACACGTTGACGTCCTTGGCGGAGAGCACGACCTCGTCGCTCACGGCCTTGCCGCTCACGCGCACGCGCCTCTCGCTCTCCCCCACGCTCGACAGAAAGTCCTGGGTCTCGGACGTGGCCGCCTCGGTTGCGGGCGTTGCATTCATCTCGCTCATTCGGCCGTCATCTTCCTTGCCAGTTGCTTGCCCACGATACGGGCGATTACGTTAAACAGCAGCACGCAGATCATCAGCAGTGCCGCGGTGCCCCAGACGATCTGCTGGGCCTCGGGGCTGCCCTCGCCATAGATCTTGTAGATGTGCACGGCCAGCGACTCGCCGGGACGGAACACGTTCCAGGCGCAGGTGGGGCTCGACAGGTTAAAGCTCAAGAAGTTCAGACGAACCGGCGAGCTCATGCCCGAGGTAAAGAGCAGCGCCGCGGCCTCGCCAAACACGCGGCCGGCCGAAAGCACGATGCCGGTCACGATGGCGGGCATGGCCTCGGGAATCAGGATGTGCAGTGTGGCCTCCCAGCGAGTGAGGCCCATGGCCAGGCACGCATCGCGCTGGGCCTGCGGCACGTCCTCGAGCGCCTGCTGAATCACGCGCACCAGGATGGGGATGTTGAACATGGTGAGCGCGACGGCGCCGGAGATGATGGAGTACTTCCAGCCCAGCTGCACCGAGAACACCAGAAAGCCGAACATGCCGACGACGATGGAAGGCAACGAGGACAAGGTCTCGATAGCGGTGGAGGCGATGTCGCGGATAGGGCCGTTCGGCGCGTACTCAACCAGGAAGACCGCTCCGCCCAGGCTGATGGGCACCGAGATGACTAGAGTGATCAGCAGCAGGTAGAACGAGTCGAACAGCTGGTAGAGCACGCCGCCCTGGGTTCCGTTGGCGCGCGCAGGCTGCGTGAGGAAGCCCGGCTGGAACAGCGTCGAGATGCCCTCGAACAGGATGTAGGCCACCATGGAGACGACGATGAGCATGACGATGGCGACGATCGCCGTCAGCACGCCCGTGGCGATGCGGTCCTGCCTTTGGACACGCCCGAGTCTCGCCTCGTCGATATGGATGCGCGTGCTAGCCACGAGCCTTCGCCCCCTTGCGGCCAATGAGATGGATGATCAGGATAAAGATGAGGCTCATGCCCATCAGCAGAAGACCGAGCGCCCACAGGACGTCGTCCTGGGCCGAGCCCTCGGCATAGACCGCCATGGACGTGGTGAGCGTGGTGGTGATGGTGGAGGCCGGCGACAGCAGCGACGTCGGCATGGCCTCGATACCGCCGATAACCATGCGCACGGCGAGCGTCTCGCCAAAGGCGCGGGTCATGCCAAGGATGACCGCGGTCATGAGCGAGGACATGGCGCTCTTGAGCACCACGTGCCAGATGGTCTGCCAGCGGGTGTAGCCCAGCGCGAGCGAACCCTGACGGTAGCTGTCGGGCACGGCACGCAGGCCATCGACCGAAAGCGTGGTCATGGTCGGCAGGATCATGACGGCCAGCACGATGGCGCCGGGCAAGATGCCCAGGCCTGTGCTCACGTGGAGAACGCTCTTCATAAGGCCGACGACCACGTGAAAACCGATCAGGCCAAAGACGACCGAGGGAATGCCGGTCAAAAGCTCAATAAGCGGCTGAAAGACCTTGGAGCCAAACTTAGGCTGGATCTCGACCGCAAAGATGGCAGAGCCGATGGCGATGGGCAGCGCGATGAGCGTGGAGAGCACCATGACCGCAAACGAGGTGACGATCAGGGGCAGGGCGCCGGTGTAGGGCAGGCCGTTTTCGGCTGTGTTGGCCAGATCCCACTTGGTGCCGGCGAAGAACTCTACGACCGAGACGCCGTCCTTGAGAAAAGCCGAGAGGCCCTTTTGGGCGACCATAAAGATGAGCGCGGCAACGACAAGCGTCACGAGCGCTACGCACGCGCCCGTGACGCCCAGGCCCACGTTCTCAAGGTCGCGCTTTGGCAGCTGTTTTGCCATTGCAAACCTTTCCGGGGCGATTACTTATTTAGCGGATACCTTGCCGCTGGCGTCCTTGACGACCTTCATGGCAGAGACTGGGATAAAGCCCTGCTCCTCGACGAGCTTGCCCTGGACGTCGTCGGAAAGCATGAACTCCAGGAAGGCCGTGGTGGCCTCGTCGGCGTCCTTGGAGCAGTACATGTGCTCGGTCGCCCAGATCTTAAAGGAGTCGTCGGTAACGTTTGCGCTCTTGGGCTCGACGCCCTCGACCTTGATGGCGTTGAACTTGGAGTCGTCGAAGTGCGAGAAGTCGAGGTAGGAGATGGCGTTGTCGGTGCTGGCCATCTGGGTCTGGACGTCGCCGGACTTGTCGAGCTCGGCGTCGCCCTTAAAGTCGTTGGCCTCGTCGCCAAAGACGGCAGCCTCAAAGGTGGCGCGGGTACCGGAGCCGGCCTTGCGGTTGAGGACGACGATGGTGGCGTCGTCGCCACCGACCTCCTTCCAGTTGGTGATCTGGCCGGAGAAGATGCCCTTGAGCTGCTCGAGGGACAGGTCGTCGACCGTAACGTTCTTGGAGACGACGGGGCCCATGCCCACGACGGCGACCTCGTGGTCGACGAGGTTCTTGACCTGATCGGCCTCGAGCTTGGTCTCGGCGAAGACGTCAGAGTTACCGATGGTGACGGTGCCGGCGGCGACAGCGGTCAGGCCCTTACCCGAACCGTTACCCGAACCGGAGACGGAGACGTCCGGATTGGCATCCATGAACTTCTCGGCAGCGGCCTCGACGAGAGCCTGGAACGAGGAGGCACCGTCGTAGGTCACCTCACCGGAGACGGACTCGGCGGCAGCGGCGCTACCCTTGTCGGCGGCGTCGGAAGCGCCTGCGCCGCCGCAACCAACGAGGCCGAGGCCCACGATGCTGGCGAGACCACCAGCGAGGCCGA
>CAUDYH010000203.1 GCA_958453575.1 uncultured Collinsella sp. | reverse complement strand
GACCGGTCTGACCCACAAGCGCCGTCTGTCCGCACTCGGCCCTGGCGGTCTTGCCGGCCACAAGTCCGGCTCCAGCCGCCGCACCAACGTGCCGACGGCCGTCCGCGACGTTCACAACTCGCACTACAGCCGCATGTGCCCGATCGAGACCCCCGAAGGCCCCAACATCGGCCTGATCGGCTCGCTCGCCCTCTATGCCCGCGTCAACGAGTACGGCTTCATCGAGGCTCCGTTCCGCCGTGTCGAGAACGGCGTTGCCACCGACCAGATCGACTGGATGACCGCTGACGAGGAAGAGAAGCACGTCATCGCGCCTGCCAACACGCCGCTCGATCCCAAGACCAACGAGTTCATCACGACCGATGCCGAGGGCAAGATCGTCCGTCCGCATACCGTGATCGCCCGTACCCGCGACTTCGACGGCTCCTTCGGCGCTCCCGCCGACGTGCCTGTCGAGGACGTCGACTACATGGACGTCTCGCCGCGTCAGATGCTCTCCGTCGCAGCCACGCTGATCCCGTTCCTCGAGCACGACGACGCCAAGCGTACGCTCATGGGCGCCAACATGCAGCGTCAGGCCGTGCCGCTGGTTCACCCTGCCGCTCCCTATGTCGGTACCGGCATGGAGCGTCGCGCTGCTCTGGACTCCGGCGAGGTCACCCTGGCCAAGAACGCCGGCGAGGTCATCTTTGCCGACGCCGCCAAGATCATCGTCAAGCATGCCGGCGGCATGGACGAGTATCACCTGGCCAAGTACCAGCGCTCCAACCAGTCCACCTGCATCAACCACCGTCCGCTCGTGCGCGTCGGTGACACCGTTGAGCAGGGCGAGCCCCTGGCTGACGGTCCTTCGACCGATCATGGCGAGCTCGCACTGGGTCAGAACCTCACCGTGGCATACATGCCGTGGGAAGGCTTTAACTACGAGGACGGTATCGTCGTGTCCGAGCGCCTGGTGGCCGAGGACCTGCTGACGACCATCAATATCACCCGTCACGAGATCGACGCCCGCGACACCAAGCTCGGCCCCGAGGAGATCACCCGCGAGATCCCGAACCTCTCCGAGGACATGCTTGCCAACCTCGACGAGGACGGCATCATCCGTATTGGCGCCGAGGTCGGCCCTGGCGACATCCTGGTCGGCAAGGTCACGCCTAAGGGCGAGAGCGCTCTGACCGCCGAGGAGCGCCTGCTGCGCGCCATCTTCGGCGCCAAGGCCCACGACGTCCGCGACACCTCCCTTAAGATGCCTCACGGTGCTTACGGCCGCGTCATCGACGTTGTCCGCTTTAGCCGCGAGAACGGCGACGACCTGGCCCCCGGCGTCAACGAGCAGGTGCGCGTCTACGTCGCCCAGCGTCGTAAGATCCAGCAGGGCGATAAGATCGCCGGCCGCCACGGCAACAAGGGTGTTATTTGTAACGTTCTGCCGGTCGAGGACATGCCCTACATGGCTGACGGTACCCCGATCGACGTTATCCTCAACCCGCTGGGCGTTCCTTCGCGTATGAACGTCGGCCAGCTGCTCGAGTGCCACCTTGGCTGGGCTGCTGCCTGCGGTTGGGATACTGAGCAGGCCGACTCCGACAAGTACGTCCCTGGTCCGTTCTTCACCGCGACGCCCGTCTTCGACGGCGCCAAGGAGGACGAGATCGCCGAGGTCATCCGTCGTGCCAACAAGAACATGCTCAACAAGGCCACCGCTGCCTTTGGCGATCACATGCGCCCCGAGTTCGTCACCCAGCTTGACGAGCGCGGCAAGACCCGTCTGTTCGACGGCCGCACCGGCGAGGAGTTCCGCGAGCCCATTACCGTGGGTACGTCCTACATCCTCAAGCTCGGCCACATGGTCGACGACAAGATCCACGCCCGTTCGACCGGCCCTTACAGCTTGGTTACCCAGCAGCCTCTGGGCGGCAAGGCCCAGTTCGGCGGCCAGCGCTTCGGCGAGATGGAAGTTTGGGCACTGTACGCCTACGGTGCTTCCAACGTCCTGCAGGAGATCCTGACCGTCAAGTCCGACGATACCGTGGGCCGCGTCAAGACCTACGAGTCCATCGTCAAGGGCGAGAACGTCCCTGTCCCGGGTATCCCCGAGTCTTTCAAGGTTCTCGTCAAGGAGATTCGCTCCCTCGCACTGGACATCGAGCCCATGCACGATGCCGACGAGGACGCCTCCGCCCCTGTGACCGCCGAGGAGACCTCTGCTCTCGACGACCTGGCTGCGCTCGCCGGCGTTGACGCCGACGTCGAGGCCCAGGATGCCGAGACCGCCGAGGCACCCGAGGCTGTCGCCGCCACGACCACTGATAAGGAGTAGTTGACTGTGGCAGATTTCGAAGCTACTGATTTTGACTCGGTAAAGATCTCCCTTGCCTCCGCCGACCAGATCCGTTCCTGGTCGCACGGTGAGGTCAAGAAGCCGGAGACCATCAATTACCGTACCCTCAAGCCCGAGAAGGACGGCCTGTTCTGCGAGAAGATCTTCGGTCCCGCCAAGGACTGGGAGTGCTCCTGCGGCAAGTACAAGGGCATCCGCTTTAAGGGCATCGTCTGCGAGCGCTGCGGCGTCGAGGTCACCTCGGCCAAGGTGCGTCGCGACCGCATGGGCCACATCGAGCTCGCCGCTCCCGTGTCCCACATCTGGTACTTCAAGAGCCCCACGAGCTTCCCGATGAGCCGTATGCTCGACATCAAGTCCAAGGACCTCGAGAAGGTTCTGTACTTTGCCAGCTACATCATCACCGAGGTCGATTACGAGGCCCGCGAGGCCGACGCCGACGACCTGCGCGAGGAGCTCGCCGCCGATCTGGAAGAGATCGATGCCGAGTGCGCCCGCCAGATCGAGTCCCTCAAGGAGCAGGGCAACCCCGAGAACTTTGACGAGTTCTCCGACGAGGAGCCGCTGACCCCCGAGGAGATCGCCTCCGGCATCGTCGACATCGAGGAAGAGTGCAAGGACGAGAAGCAGCTCCGCACGGACGCCTTCAACGCCTTCATGAAGCTCACCGAGCGCGACCTCATCTCCGATGAGCCGCTGTTCCGCGAGATGACCCGTTACTACTCCATGTACTTCAAGGGTGGTATGGGTGCCGAGGCCGTCCGCGACCTGCTCGCTGCCATCGACCTCCCCTCCGAGGCCGAGAAGCTCAAGGCCATCATCGCCGACGAGGATTCCCAGAAGCAGAAGCGCGAGAAGGCCGTCAAGCGCCTTGAGGTCGTTGACGCCTTCCTGAAGGGCGGCAACAGCCCCGCGAACATGATCCTGGACGTCATCCCGGTCATTCCGCCCGATCTGCGCCCGATGGTCCAGCTCGACGGCGGCCGCTTCGCCGCGTCCGACCTCAACGACCTGTATCGTCGCGTGATCAACCGTAACAACCGACTCAAGCGCCTACTCGACCTGGACGCCCCTGCGATCATCGTGAACAACGAGAAGCGCATGCTCCAGGAGTCCGTGGACGCCCTGTTCGACAACGGCCGTCGTGGTCGCCCGGTCTCTGGCCGTGGCGGTCGCCCGCTCAAGTCGCTCGCCGAGGCCCTCAAGGGCAAGCAGGGTCGTTTCCGTCAGAACCTGCTGGGTAAGCGTGTCGACTACTCCGGCCGTTCGGTAATCGTTACCGACCCCA
>CAUDYH010000202.1 GCA_958453575.1 uncultured Collinsella sp. | reverse complement strand
CATCGAGCAGCGGCGCGCACTCGGCCAGGGCACACTTGGTCTCGGGCTCAATCACAAAGTCCAGGCGGCAGGCAAAACGCACCGCACGCAACATGCGCAGGGCATCCTCGTTAAAGCGGCGCTTGGGATCTCCGACGGCACGAATCAGCTTGCGGTCTAGGTCGCCCTGGCCATCGTAGCGGTCGACAAGGCCGCGCTCGGGATGCCACGCCATGGCATTGACGGTAAAGTCGCGGCGCGCCAGATCGTCCTCAAGCGAAGCGGCGCGCTCCACACTCTGAGGATGACGACCGTCGGTATAGAAGCCGTCCAGGCGATAGGTGGTGACCTCAATGCGCTCGCCATCGCAAATAGCCGTAATGCCGCCAAATTTAATGCCCGACTCAACTACCGCAATGCCGGCGGCCTCGAGTGCCGCCTTGGACTCCAGCCACAGGCCGCTGCAGCACATGTCGACATCGTGGCTGGGGCATCCCATCAGCGCATCACGTACCCAACCACCCACGTACCAAGCCTCAAGACCTGCTGCCTCAAGCGCACGCAGGACACGGATAGAGGCATCGGTCGGCTGCGTATCGTTGAGCGAAACATTGCACATGCCTATGGCCTCCTGCGACTATCAAATTGGCTATCGATTGCGTCTGCAAGAAGTCTAGCAAGAAACAGCCTCCACTGCACACGCAAGTCCGATAAACAAAAACGCATCCGTCCTGGTCTAAGACGGATGCGAAATAATTGAACTATTCAGGCAAGGTGCCGGAACTAGCAAACCTGACGGATTGCAATACCCTTCTGATACTCATCGACCTTGGCAAAATCGCCCAGACCGGGGCACTCGACCACGTTAGCGCCGGTGGCCATCGAGAGACGCAGGGCGTCCTCGACGCGCTCCGGGGCGTCGTGCCACACGGACAGGAAGGCGGCCAGCGAAGAATCGCCGGCGCACACCGTCGACAGCAGCTTAACCTCAAAAGTACGGTTGGCAAACCAGATGTGCTCGCCGTTGGAGAAGTACGCACCGGCGCCGCCGAGCGTCAGCAGCACGTTCTTAGCGCCCTTGGCGTGCAGCTCGGCCATGGCACCCTTGACGGACTCATCGTCGCCGCCGCTTACCTTAATGCCAAAGATATCGAGCAGCTCGTCGTCATTGGGCTTAATCAGCAGCGGCTCCATGGCAATGAGGTCTGCCAGCTGATGGCTCGAGATATCGAGCACGAACTCGGCCCCCTTGGCCTTGACGCGGCGCAGGACCTCGGCCAGGAAGCCCTCGGAAGTGTTGGGAGGCAGCGAGCCGCTGATGACCAGGCAGGTCATGTCATCGAGCGAATCGATGAGCTCAAACATCTCCCGCTCGTTGGCCTCGTTGATGGCGGCACCGGCGTTGACCATGTTGTACTCGGTGTCGGGGCCGGCGTTGAGGAACACATTGACGCGCGTGATGCCGTCGGTCCACACGGGCTTGACGGGCACGCCCAGGGCCTCGGCGCCCTTAACGATAAACTCGCCCGAGAAACCGGCGAAAAAGCCCAGGATCGTGGTGTCGACGCCGTAGTGGTCGAGCGTAAACGAGACGTTGAGGCCCTTGCCGTTGGGCGTGTAGACGGCGTTGCGGGTACGCGTGACGGTGTTGGCAGCAAGACCGTCGCAGGTGATGTTGTAGTCAATGGCGGGATTTGCAGTGAGCGTGTAAATCATGAATGTTCCTTTCACAAGGCAACGTGTTAATGAAAGTATATTCCACGCATCGGTAAAAGGCTAGGACAACTCGGTGAACGGTGTGGAAGCGATGAAGTACGGAAGGACTCCTCTCCCCCGTGGCGGAACAAAAAGGCGCCCCAGCCGAAACCGGGGCGCCGCATGCGCACGAATATGTCGCGTTTCGATTACTGACGATCGAGCTTGCGGACAGCAACGCGCTTGCTGTACTCGTCAACGTGACCGAAGTCGCCGATGCCGACGGACTCAGCGACGTTGGCGCCGGTGGCCATAGCGAGCTTCATGGCCTCCTCGACGTTGTCGCGATCCCTGTACCACTTGTGCAGGAACGCAGCGAGGGTGCAGTCGCCGGCGCAGACGGAAGAGACCAGCTTGATGTTGAACTCACGCTTGGCGTACCAAATGTCCTCGCCGTTGGAGAAGTAGGCGTCGCCACGGCTACCACGGGTGAGCAGCACGTTCTGAACGCCCGCGTCGTGAGCCATCTTCATGGCAACGCGGACCTCGTCGTCGGTGTCGACCGGCACGCCGAAGATAGCCTTCATCTCGTGATGGTTCGGCTTGATGAGCAGCGGCTTCTTGTGAGCGAGCTCCTTGAGCTTGTCGGAGGACAGGTCCAGGACGACATCGGCGCCACGGGCCTGAGCGTGCTCCATGACCTGAGCCAGGAAGTCGGGCGTAGCTTTGGGAGGCACGGAGCCAGAGACGATCAGGCACTCAAGATCGCCCGCGGTGTCCAGGATGTTGTAGAGCTCCTCCTGGTGCTGCGGCGTAATAGGAGCACCGGGGTTGAGGATGCCGTACTCGTGCTGGCCATCGTTGACGTAGGTGTTGATACGCGTGATGCCGTCGGTCCAGACCGGGCGGCACAGGCAACCCAGGTTCATGACCTCCTCGACGATAAACTTGCCCGTGAAGCCAGCGAAGAAGCCGAGCGCGACGGTGTCGACGCCCATCTTCTTAAAGGCGAAGGACACGTCGAGGCCCTTGCCGTTAGCCGTGTAGCTGGCCGAGCCGGTGCGGACGTTCTCATCGGGCTCGAGCGGAGAGCTCGAAACCGTCATGTCGACAGCCGGGTTAGCGGTTAGCGTGTAGAACATTTACAGTACCCCCTGTATATGTGAGGGCCGCGTGATTGGCCCATTCCAACCACGCGGTTACCTCTGATACCAAATTAGCGAGCAGCAGACTCGAGCAGCGCCTTGACCTCGGCGGCAGTGTTGCAGGCGAGTGCCTTCTCGGCGAGCTCGTCACACTCGGCCTTGGTCCACTGGCTGATGGTCTTGCGGGCGCGCAGGATGGACGGAGCGCTCATCGAGAACTCCTCCAGGCCCCAGCTGATCAGCAGCGGCTCAAGCAGCGGATCGGCAGCGGCCTCGCCGCACATGCCGACCATGATACCGGCCTTCACGCCGCTCTCGATGATGTTCTTGAGCGAGCGGAGCACGGCGGGATAGTACACCTGGTACAGGTTGGAGATGGTGTCGTTGCCACGGTCGGCGCACATGGTGTAGCCGATGAGGTCGTTGGTGCCGATAGAGAAGAAGTCGGCGACCTCGGCCAGACGGTCAGCGAGCAGCGAGGCGGCAGGCGTCTCGACCATAATGCCGACCTCGATGTTCTCGTTGAACTTGCGACCCTCTTCGGTCAGCTCGGCCTTGCACTGCTCGACGAGCTCCTTGACGGCCACGACCTCCTCGACGCAGGTGACGAGCGGGATCATGATCTTGACGTCACCAAAGGCGCTGGCGCGCAGCAGGGCGCGGAGCTGAACCTTGTACTGGTCGGGATTGGCCAGGCAGTAACGCACGGCGCGGAAGCCCATGAAGGGGTTCTCTTCCTTGACCATGTGCAGATACGGAATCTCCTTGTCGCCGCCCACATCGAGCGTGCGGATGATGACCGGAGCACCCTTGA
>CAUDYH010000201.1 GCA_958453575.1 uncultured Collinsella sp. | reverse complement strand
GAGGGCGGCATGGGCATCAACATCGCAAACAACGTGCGCATCCCACTCAGCGACGCCGCGCGCTCACTGTATGACAAAACCTGCTGCTACGCCGATATCCTCATCGAGAGCAACACCGACAGCATGGGCGTCATCTTGGAATGCCAAGGCCGCTCCGCCCACGATGGCGAAGCCGCAAGTCTCTCCGATGCCGAGCGCACCACCGCCCTCACAAGCATGGGCTATGACGTTATCCAGATAACCTATGAGCAAATCAAAGACACGAAGAGCTTTAACAACATCGCCGAACTCATCCATAAAAAGGCAGGGCTCCCCTACATCCCAAAGACCGATCAGAAACGCACCACCGAAGATGCCCTGCGGCGGGAGCTATTGGTCGATTGGGATGAGCTGTTCGCCGTTAAGCCGGCCAGCTAGCAGCTAGCGATCAGGGGGACTGCGGGAACGTCAGAAGCAGCAACGCGAGCCGCAAATCCCGCCTCGGTTAGCTCGATGACCTCGGTAAACGTTGCATCGAAAAACTCCTCGGTTAGCAGGCGATACGGCGGATGATCGGGCTCGCCGGGGTTTTCGCGTACAATCTCGTGCATGACGCCGATAGTCTTGAGCACATATTCTTTATGGATGGGATACTGCCCAAAACGCGTCGCAGCGGTATAGAGGCGATCGGTCGCACGCGGAATGGAAAAGATGCCCAGCGTCTTGCCAAACCAGTCAAAATCGCCCTGCTTTTTAATGCGGAATTCCTCGCACGGCTTGCCGCCGTGTGCTTCCAGATACTGGTTCACACGCGTGTTCCATACCGTGTCGGCCACCAGATGCGACCAGACGCCCAGCGTTAAATCGAGCAGCGACTGCGCCACATCTTCGGACGCAAGCGAGAACTCACAGGCGCCGGGACCGACAACCGGCTCGGCATCCCTGTAGCGCTGAGGATAGTGCACGCGGTTCAGTCGCTCGCGCTCCTCGACAATCGAGGTAGCCTCAGCAGGTTCGCCCGCGGGTGCGCCTTTAAGCAGCGGCGCCACATAGGTATCCCAGAACTCGTGCTCGCGCGGCTTAGGGATAGGCTCGGGCTTTGCAAAGTGCGTAATGCGATACGGAATGGGATCGGCGATGCCAGGGACCATATAGCCCACGAAGATATCCGGAACCACGCAGCCAAACAAAAAGGCATTGCGGTCGCGCACGCTATCGGCAAGCACGCTAGCACGTGCCAGCAAGCGCTCCGTTTGAGCGATATGAATGTTCCAACTTGGCATAGCCACCCCCATAAAACCTGGTTAACTATACCATCACGGCAGAGTCGCACAGGCGGCCATACATACCCTACGCAGCAACTATTCCGCAGCACCGCTTTCGGTTCCATACGACGGCACGGGCGCCTCGACCACATGGTGATATCGATCGATATAGATGGCACGGGCCTCCAGGCGGCGCACCAAATCTTGATGGTGCGTACTCATCAAAACCGTCTTACCGGCAGCAACGTAGGCCAGCAAAAAGTTGACTACGATGTCGCACGAGTCCTCATCGAGCCCGTTGGTGGGCTCATCGAGCACTAGGATATCGGGGTTCATCGACACCACCGCAGCCAGCGCAACGCGCTTCTTTTGCCCGCCCGAAAGCTGATAGGGCGAGGCATCGACCAGATCGGCAACCTGGAACAGCTCCATGGCATCGCGGACGCGGCGCTCGAGCTCGTCTGTCGGCAGCCCCATCTGCGCGGGGCTAAAAGCAACTTCCTCGCCCACCGTAGCGCAGAACAGCTGGGCGTCGGCATTCTGGAACACAAAGCCCACGCGCTGATGAAAACGCTGAGCGGCTGCGGAATCCTTGAGATATGCCGCATCGATCACGTGCCCGTCAAACAGGTACGCACCCGCGTCCGCTAGTTCAAGACCGTTGATAAGGCGCATAATCGTCGTCTTACCGCAGCCGTTGGGACCGAGTAGGGCAACGAGTTCACCACGATCGACCTGCAGCGACACACCATCGACAACCGTATGCCCCGCATAGGAGAACAGCACGTCGCGAAACTCGATGAGCGGCACGCTCTTGGCGCCAGTAGCACCGCTCGCGCCCATCACGCCATTCGTATCGTTTGCCAAAACGTCGCCCTTCCCTATCCACATCGACGGCTCGGCCGCCCGCGCTACAGCACCACGCACAACACGGCGAGCAGCACCACGACGGCCGCATAAACCGCATCGCGCCAGCCAAAGCCGCTCCGCCCGGGCGCCGGGTACGCACCGGCAAAGCCGCGGCAGAGCATAGCCTCGTCCATCGCGTGGCTACATTCCATCGCCTTGATAAACGTCATGCCCATGATACCCGCAACCGAGTCGGTGCGCGAAAACCCCTCAGGCGCGCGACCCACACTGCGCAGCATGACCGATTCGGTCAGATCGTGCGCCGTGCGTCCCAGCACCTCGATATGCTTGAGCGCCATATCAAACGTAAAGATGACCTCGTCGGGCAGATGCAGCGTCTTGAGCGCCGCCGACATGCGGCTCCAGGTAAGCGTCCATGAAACGCCCAACACAAGCGACACATTAATGAACGTCTTGAGCGCAATTTTGAGCATGGCGCCCGTAGCGGAAGCGCCCAGCAACAGGGCAGGCAGTGCCAAAACCACCGCGAGCCCCGCAGCGCCAAGTGCCGGCACAAAGGTTGCCCGCAGCCCGCGTACGGGGCGCACGGCAACGAGCACCAGCGCGATAGCCGCCATCAACATCAGATACAGCGGGCCTTGCGTCAGGCACACGCACAGAACGCAGACGAACATCCCCACCAGGCGCACCGGAGCCGAAACGCAAGAAAGGGCGCGGTCGACCATCGACCCGCCCTCGTGCGCGCCTCCACCCAGGCGAACCCGCTCAAGCAGGCTCGCCAGGTGCAGGACATTCTTTTGCATTACACGATGCCGAGCCCCCGCGGGCTCGTAACGCTGCTCGACCGCAAGCCAGCTAGGCAGCTCGGCTATTGCCATGAGCACCGCTTTCCTTGACCGTCAGCGAGACCAGGCGGAATGCGATGGTGAGCACCGCCACGCCAATCACGCCCGAAAGAATATACATCGCAGCCTGGCCGGCAAAGCCAAGGCCCTGTTCCTCGGAATAGGCCTGCAGATAATCGCCCGTGGGCAGGGCATCGGCAAAGGTCGGGGTGTCGAGGCCGACTGAAGCCTGCAGACTGTCGTCACCAGCCTCCTGAACGGCAGTCGCGGCGCCCTCGGCGTCCCACTCGCCCCATGCGTCACCCGTGGCCAGCAGGCCCAGCGGCGTGGCCACAACAAGCACGGCGACCAGGATGAGCGTGGGGACCAGCGAGGTCTTCTTGGCGGTTGTACCCTCGGCAGCAAGCTGGCCATCGACGGCCTCGGGCCCGACGATAACGCTCGGCGCCGTCTTCTTGATAAAGCCGTAGATCGCGGCAGTCGCCACGCCCTCGACCACGCCGGCAACCAACATATGCGGAATCATCATGGCCGGAATGGCAATGGACAGCGGGAAGGGGCAGTACAGCGGCGCGCCCGAAGCGTTAGTAAAGAGCATGGGCTGAATACCAAACTCGACCGCCGCGCACAGGGCCGCCAGGCACAGGCCGACCCAGCCGCTTACGATGGCCGAAACC
>CAUDYH010000200.1 GCA_958453575.1 uncultured Collinsella sp. | reverse complement strand
TCGTCGATCATTGTGCCGTTCCTTAAAGGCAAGGCTCTCAACAACTATTATCGTCTGCAGCAATACGCTATGCCCATCCTCATCCTAGTGCTGTACCTGCTGCCCATGTGGACCGGCATCGATGTAATCGGCCGGTATTTCGACGTTACCGTGTATCCGCTTGCTGAGCAGCTGCTCAACTTCGCAATCGCCGGCATCTAAGGTAAACTTACAGGTCGACCGTGCAAAACGGTCGTAACATGCACCAAAACCGCGTGTCGACGCAGGTCTACAGCGGACCGTTCGACCTGCTGCTGCAGCTGGTTACTCGCCAAAAAGTAGATATCGGCGCTATCTCGATCAGCGAGGTGGCCGAGCAGTACCTTGCCGAGGCCGAGCGCATCGAGGCGCTGGACCTAGACGTGGCGAGCGACTTTTTGCTGGTTGCGGCAACCCTTTTGGACATCAAGGCCGCCTCGCTGGTGCCGCATGAGGCCCCGCGCAAAGTCGATGACGACGATGACGAGTTCGATGAAGACCTCGAGGAACTCAGCGCGCTCGACGGCGACGCCTTGCGCGAGGTCCTGATCCAGCGCCTGATTGCCTACAAGCAGTTTAAGGGCGCGGCGGCGGCCCTCGGTGCCCGCATGCAGGCCGAAAGCCGCATGCACCCGCGTGTGGCCGGTCCCGACCCGGAGTTTTTGGGCCTAATGCCCGACTATCTGGCCGGCATCACCCTGCGCGGCCTCGCCGTCATCTGTGCCGACCTGGACGGCAAGCGCCAGACCTTCCTGCTGGAGGCCGAGCACGTGGCGCCGCATCGCGTGCCGCTCGACCTGACGGTGGCCTCGGTCGACCGCTTTACCATGGCACACCAAACCTGCACCTTCCGCGAGCTGTTAGACGGCGATGCTACCACCGAGCAGCTCGTCGTCACCTTCCTAGCCATGCTTGAGCTCGCCAAGCGCGGCTCGCTCACGCTGAGCCAGGACGAGATCTTTGGAACCATCCGCATCAACCGCGTCGAGGGCGCCGAGGCCTACGTGCCCGGCGAGGGCCCCGAGCTCACCGAATAGGAGCCGCAATCATGTCAACCCTTTCCACACTGGATGCAAACAGCCTCAAAGGCGCTCTCGAGGCGCTGCTGCTGGTGTCGAGCGACCCGGTGAGTGCGCCCGCGCTGGCCGGCGCACTGGATATCGCCCCGGGCGAGTGCGCGTCGCTGCTCGCCGAGCTCAAGGTTGAGTACGAGGAGGCCAACCGCGGCTTTCAGTTGCGCGAGGTCGCCGGCGGCTGGCGCCTGTTTACGCACCCCGCTTACCACGACGTGGTCGAAGCCTACGTGCTGAGCTGGGACACGCAAAAGCTATCGCAGGCGGCGCTCGAAACCCTGGCCGTCATCGCCTACCACCAGCCCGTCACGCGCGAGGTGGTCAAGGGCATCCGCGGCGTCAATTCCGACGGCGTCATCGCGTCGCTCGTGGACAAGGGTCTGGTGCGCGAGCTCGGCCGCGATCCCCAGCGCGGTCAAGCCATCATCTACGGCACGACCAACGCCTTCTTGGAAAAGTTCGGTCTGCGCTCCACCCACGACCTGCCCGACTTGGAGCAGTTTGCCCCCGACGAGCAGTCGCGCCAGTTTATCCGCGAGCGTCTAAGCGGCCGCAGTATTCAGTCCACACTGGAGGAGCAGGCAGAGGACTTGGACGAAGAGCGCGAACTGCTCGATACCGATGTTGAAGATGTTGATGCAGTCGAGGACTTGGAGGCCCTGGTCGTCGACGAGACCTCGAAGGGTTTGTATGACGAGGACTAACGAAGTAGGGGAGACGCGCGCCACGGACAGCACAGCGCCCGCGACCGACGCCCAGTCCGTCTACCCGCACACCATGCGCCTGCAGCGCTTTTTGGCGCGCGCGGGCGTGGCGAGCCGCCGCGGCTCGGAGGACCTGATGACTGCCGGCCGCGTGACCGTCAACGGCCAGGTCGCAACTGAGCTGGGCACCAAGGTCGACGTCGACCATGATCACATTGAGGTCGACGGCATGCCCGTCAAGCTCAACCAGGGTGCCGTGTACTTGATGCTCTACAAGCCGACCGGCTACCTCACCACCATGAGCGACCCGCAGGAGCGCCCTTGCGTGGCCGACCTGGTCCCCCGCGACCGCTTTCCGGGACTTTTCCCGGTGGGTCGCCTGGACCGCGACACCACAGGCCTTTTGCTCTTTACCACCGACGGCGACCTGTCGCAGGACCTGCTGCATCCCAGCAAGCACGTCTACAAGACCTACCAGGCACTCGTGGACGGGCAGCTGACCGACCGCGATCTAGAACCGCTACGCCGTGGCATCGAGCTCGACGACGGCCTCTGCCAGCCGGCAATCTGCCGAGTCATCACCGCACACGAGGCCGAGGCCGTAGCTCCCCAGGGCGTCAAGCCCGGCACCACCGCCGTGGAGGTCATCATCCGCGAGGGTCGCAAGAACCAGGTCAAGCGTATGCTGGGCAAGATTCACCATCCGGTGATCCGCCTTCACCGCTGCAACTTTGCCGGCCTGGAGCTCAAGGACGTGGCCAAAGGCTCATGGCGCGAGCTCACCGACCGCGAGGTGCAGATCCTCAAGGCCGGCGGCATCCCGCCCAAGCAGGCCAGCTCCAAGCGCGCCGCCGCGCCCGCGACCAACACCGCCAGCCGCACGCGTCACCACGGCAGCCACGGCTCCGCTCCCAAGCGTAACACCTACCGCGAGCGCTACACGGGCTAGGCAACCCGCCGCGCCCCAACGCCCGCGAACCATACCAGCACGTCACCCATCGAAAGGAAGCATTGCATGATCGTCGCCATCGACGGCCCCGCCGGTTCCGGCAAGTCCACCATCGCCAAGGAGATCGCCCGCCAGCTGGGCTTTAACAAGCTCGACACGGGCGCCATGTATCGCGCCGTCACCTTCGCCGCGCTCGACCGTGGCATCGATTTGGACGACGAGGCGGCAATCGACGCCCTCGCCGAGCAAATCGAGATCCGCTTTACCAACGGTACCGGCGAGGACACGCGCCTGACCATCGACGGCCAGGACGCTTCGGCCGCCATTCGTACCCCGCAGGTCGACGCCAACGTGTCCAAGGTCTCGGCCTACCCGGGCGTGCGCACCGCCATGCTCATCCACCAGCGCCGCGCAGCCGAGGACCGCGATATCGTGGCCGAGGGTCGCGACATCGGAACCGTCGTGTTCCCTAACGCGCAGGTCAAGGTCTTCCTAACCGCCGACCCGCGCGAGCGCGCCCGCCGCCGCGTGCTTCAGCGTCACCAAAACGATGCCCAGCCGCTCACGTCCGAGCAGCTCGAGGCTGAGGTCGACGAGACCCTCGACGCCCTTAAGCAGCGCGACAAGCTCGACAGTAGTCGCGAGGTCGCCCCGCTCGTGCCCGCCGAGGACGCCGTGCACATCGACTCCACCGCCCACACCATCGACGAGGTCGTTCGTATCATCGAGGACCTCATCAACCAAAGGAGGTAGCCCATGCGCCTGTTTAAGCAGACGCCCGAGGACTATTACAACGCCCCCTACGCCGAGTTTCCAGCGCTGATCCGCGGCACCGTCGTCGTAGTCATGGCCATCCTTTGGGCTTTCTCCAAGCTCATGTGGCGCTGGAAGGTCGAGGACGCCAAT
>CAUDYH010000199.1 GCA_958453575.1 uncultured Collinsella sp. | reverse complement strand
AGGCGGCAAGCATCTCCTCGTCATGAGTGACAACGATTACAATATGGTCTCTCTTAATTTCATGAAGCAATTTGATCAGCGCGCCTCGACTCTTCGCATCAAGTGCTGAGGTCGGTTCATCAAAAAGCATAACGTCCGGCGATTTCAACAGCTGTCTCACAATTGCAATCTTTTGCTTCTCGCCGCCGGACACCCCTCCTTTCCCGCCGTCAAGCATCGCCGTTGCCCCGTTCTCCACAGAAGCAACCATTTCGTCTAGCCCCAATATGACAAGCATCCGATTCAGCTTATCCATCTCGTAATCATCAGAAAGCAGCGTAAGATTATCGAGAATCGTCCCCTCAACGATAGGGGGTTCTTGCTCCGTAATGCTGACTCGACACCGCCGCAATGCATATCGATCGATGCAACGCTGTGACACCCCGTTGTAGCGAACGGCCCCTTCTGTGTCATCTGGATATAGCCCCAATATCACTGACAGCAGCGAGCTCTTCCCCGAACCATTCGGCCCCGAGATTCCATATAGCCGACCCCTGGAAAACGCGAGCCCCTCAATGCTTAACGCGACCCTTTCCGCCCCTGGATAACGTAGCTTGATGTTCTCTAGACGGATTTCCTCAATCGGACCAAGCGCCAATTTGCCATTCGCTTCCACCGGGACATCCCAAATTCTTTTCAGCCGCTCATAGCATACGCGATTAGTCTGGTAATCCCTTCCCCAGCCCAACAAATACTGTACCGCTGAGCTTAAGTTCGAATAATATCCAACAGCAGTCACGAGAAAACCAGGCAACAGTCTCCCGCCCATCACTTCAACCGCGCCCACAGCAAGAAGACATCCTTGAGCGGCGGAAGCGACCAACGCGTTGCCAAAGGTAAATCTAGACCCTACTTCCTGATTTGCTCTCATCGTTGGATAGAGCCCATTAAAAGCTTCGACCAGTACAGCGCGGGACCTATCGAACAAAGCATGTTTGCGGATGAAATCAACTTTCTCCAACTGATCTTGTAGACAGGAAAAAAACCTCGCGCTCTGCTCTTGTACGTCAAAACTTCTCTCAAACAGCCTTGCGCGTGAAACCGCATAAAAAGCGGCACTCGCTGCCGCAAGAACAAGGCAGACCACACTCAACTTGATATTCAGGCTACCGAGAACAAACAGGGCGGACAAAAGGGTGATAACGTTGCTTGAAACCCCCACAACCGAGTTGATTACGAAGATGACAAGGTCATTAGCGTCGTGATTGATTTGCTGGTTATAATACGACGCGTTGAAGCCCTCGAAGAATGCCTGGGGAAGGTGCTTCACGTGCTCAAGCGTATCCGCATTTAAGCCGAACCCCGCATGCGACTGAAGGTTGATGTACAGCATCTCTGAGCAATACACTAGTCCCGCTCGAACCGCTTGGACCGCAACCAAAATAAGGCAACAAACGAGAACGGCGGCAAGATCGGCGCTGGCCGGCATCGCCAATCGGTTTACCACTATGCCGGTAAGAAAGGGACCCGCAAGCGCAAGCAGCCCGACCAAAACTGTTACGACAAGATAGGCGTAGAATCGACCGCCCAGTATATATTTTCTACAGAGATTAAGCATCAGCCTCATTTTGCCCCGCACCCCGTTTTGCCGTATTCATCATCTGGGAGAGCAGCATTTTTTGCTCGGCATCATACCGGAAGGAAACGCAACGTTTCCCCTCACCGTTTAAGGCGTGGT
This sequence comes from uncultured Collinsella sp., assembly GCA_958453575.1. Taxonomy (GTDB): domain Bacteria; phylum Actinomycetota; class Coriobacteriia; order Coriobacteriales; family Coriobacteriaceae; genus Collinsella. The sequence continues at coordinate 1,959 of CAUDYH010000199.1, read as the reverse complement.
TGGGGCACCCTCCCATGCACATTGGAAAAGCAAAGCACTCTTGGCATTCCGGGTCATCCGGCTCATATGCCATCCAGTTAATCATGTTCTTGCTCAACATTGGCGGCTCGAAAATAGTTCCGACCCTCCGCTCCTTCATTCCAATGTCATCCCAGCACTTATACAAATCTCCGACGGGATCAACCACGTACGAGTTGATTCCAACGGCGCAACATATCCCGAAATTCGTCCCACCAAAAGGTTGAACTTTGAAGCCCCGCGCAATTGCCCTTTTATAAAACTCAGTCTCCTCATACGAGAACTCTTTTACAGTAAAGCAGTGGCTGTCGTTCGCACATACCTGATTGATATCGTCAACAGGGGCTAAATAGAAGTGAACCTTATTCATCAGGCCATTTAGCTCGAGATAATCCAATAGCTCTTGAGCGGCCTCGATGTTGGTCTTGTCGACGTTGCTCCTTATCGAAATATCGATGATGTCGGCACACTCTTTGACGTTCTTGAGAATACGTTCGTATGTAGGGCTTCCGTCGTGAAGAATCCTTCTCGAATCGTGATCCGACTTCGATCCATCTATAGTCACTTGCGCGCTCGTCACACCACATGCCGCGAGCCTCCTTGCAACATCAGGCGTCAGCAGATAGCCATTTGTCACTATCGATGCGGAATATTCACACGTTGGCCCCACGACATCTTTCAGATCCGACGTAATCCGTTCGATCATCTTCATTCCGAGCAGAGGCTCGCCGCCGTACCATCCAACTGAGAGACTTGCGATACCAGGATAGTAATCTTTCACGAACTTGGAGAGCTGTGTCAAAACCTCCTCGCCCATCGTCGTGTACGCCTGTCCCTTTTCATAGCAGTAGGGACAGCAAAAGTTGCAAGCCATCGTTGGCGCAATGGTAAGGGACAGAGCAGTATTCGCAAAGCGCGCGGCGCGACTTTGCAACCTGATCTCCCCAAGCTCGTCCCTCTCCTCATTGACTAGGATGCCTCCCCTTATCAGCTCCGCGACAAGATCATCGGCATCCCGAACGTCCCCTTCTTGAATCCTTTTGAATTTCTGCGCGTATTCCGGATTTAACGACAGGATGCCGCCGGTTCGCGCATTCATGATAAGAAGACTTCCGTTATGTTCATGCACCACATTAAATTGCGACAGTTTCACTTCGCACCATCTCCATTTCCAACCAAATCCATATCGACCCTCAGACGCTGCGCATACGCCAGCGCACTACCTTCTTCGATAAAAACTGCACGAAAGCAGCAATAGACATGCGAGCGACACGATGACCGCATGGCCGCATGCAGCCATCAGGACCGTCCCGCCGGCAGCCCCGCACGCCCTCATCCAATAAGCCATGTGAACCGGGGGTAAAACGGTTGGGAAACTCATCGCGATAACAAGGCCCGCGAACGTTGCGACCAGCAAGGCTCCCGACACAAGAGATCTGATCCTGAACACCTCATATGCAACCGCAACCATCAGCGTATAAGCGGCGTCTATAACGATATTCGACAGGAGTGCCGAGGTCACATTACCAACCGTAAGGCTGTCTAGACCGCTTCCGGAGCACACGGCAAAGACCGCAGCGACACCGAGAGTAAACACGATGTAGGGGCACAGCGTATACACTTCGCAAGCCAATGTCTTTGCCGCAAACAGCTGCCAGCTGCGGAAGCCCCGAGCAATCGAAACTCCCCTTGCCGACACGCTCGTCGCATCACCGAATAGCGTCCCCGCCACAACAACAGAGACGATTGGGAAGAACACCGTATGCGCCATGGAGACGACACTTAGCCAGGAAGAGATACCCGTTGGCCCAACCCCTATCGAGAAAAGATAGCCCGGATCGGCGGAAAAGCCAAAGAACTGGCCCTCTCCCCCTGCGGAGACCCATGCGCCGGACCCGGCAAACACATAAATCCCCGCGATGCCCAAATACATCAGCGCTA
>CAUDYH010000198.1 GCA_958453575.1 uncultured Collinsella sp. | reverse complement strand
ATATCTCGCACGACGCCGAGCTCTGCCTGGCCTTTGGCGCCAAGGTTCAGCTCAACGCCCGCGTGGAGTCCATTGACGAGCTCAAGGCCCAGGGCTTTACCGACGTGGTCGTGGCCACCGGTGCCTGGATGCCCGGCTCTGCGGGCTTGGGCGAGGGTGCCGAGCTCGACGTGCTGGAGTTCCTCGAGGCCGCCAAGAAGGGCGAGAAGCTCGAGCTGGGCGAGGACGTCGTGGTCATTGGCGCCGGCAACACCGCCATGGACGCGGCCCGCGTGGCCAAGCGCCTGGCAGGCGTGAAGAACGTGCGCCTGGTGTATCGCCGCACCAAGAAGCAGATGCCCGCCGACGAGGAAGAGCTCGATCTTGCTCTTGCCGACGGCGTTGAGTTCTGCGAGCTGCTGGCGCCCAAGGCGCTCAACGGCGCCGTGCTGACCTGCGACGTCATGGAACTTGGCGAGCCGGATGCAAGCGGCCGTCGCAGCCCCGTCGCCACGGGCGAGATCGTCGAGCTTCCTGCCACCACGGTGATTTGCGCCGTGGGCGAGGGCATCGATGCCAGCCTGTACGACGCCGCGGGCGTCGAGCACGACCGTCGCGGCCGCCTTGCCGCCACCTCCACCGGCGTCGAGGGCGTCTGGGCTGCAGGTGACTGCCGTCGTGGTCCGGCCACCGTGGTCGAGGCTATCGCCGATGCCGCCGAGGTCGCCCGTGCCATCGCTGGCGTGGACTTTAACAAGTACGCCGACTGCAACGAGCAGGCCGGTCGCGAGGACGCCTGCTACGAGCGCAAGGGGTCGCTGTGCCGTGACAAACGCAACTGCACCAAGACTCGCTGCCTGGGCTGCGGCTCGGTGTGCGAGGTCTGCTGCGACGTGTGCCCCAACCGCGCCAACGTGGCAATTAAGGTGCCGGGCCTGGCCAAGCATCAGGTCGTCCATGTCGACGGCATGTGCAACGAGTGCGGCAACTGCGCCGTGTTCTGCCCCTACCAGGAGGGTCGTCCCTACAAGGACAAGCTCACCCTGTTCTGGAGCGAGCAGGACATGGAGAACTCCGAGAACGAGGGCTTCCTGGCTGTGGACGAGGACCACTTTAAAGTCCGCGTCGCCGGCACGGTCCGCACCGTCTCGGTCGATGTCGTCAACACCGGTCTGCCCGAGGCTGTCCGCCTGACCATCAAGGCCGTGCGCGACAGCTATCCGTATCTCCTTAAGAAATAGGCGAGTCTCTTATGGCCAAATCCATTCAACATAACGTGGCCTACGTTGCCTGCGGAAGCGGTTGCGCCTCCGCAGGCGGCGACGCCCGCTGCAGCGAAGGCTGCATTGGCTGTGGCGCCTGTGTCACGGCCTGCCCCCACGGTGCCATTGCGCTGGTCGATGGCATCGCCCGCGTGGATCGCTCAAAGTGCACGGGCTGCGGCCTGTGCGGCATGGCGTGTCCGCAGCGCGTGATTGCCTTCGTTCCCGGCTACCAGAACATTCTGGTGCGCTGTAACAACACCGACAAGGGCGCCATTGCGCGCAAGATCTGCGACACGAGCTGCATCGGTTGCGGCATGTGCGCTAAAAAGTGCCCTGCCGGCGCTATCCGCATCGAGGACAACTGCGCCCATATCGACGGCGTGGACTGCCTGTCGTGCGGCATGTGCGCCGTCGTCTGCCCGCATGGCGCCATCCACGACCGCACCGGCATCGCCGCCGGCGTGTAGAAGGGAATCACCATGGCACAGGAATTCACTTTTACCGTTAACGGCGTCGAACGCACGACGACTCAGAACAAGCCGCTGCTCCGCTACTTGCGCGACGACCTGCACATCCATTCCGCCAAGGACGGCTGCTCCGAGGGCGCCTGCGGTACCTGCACCATCCATGTAGACGGCGCGGCCGTCAAGGCGTGCGTGCTAACCACCGCTCTTGCCGCCGGTCGTAACATCGTGACCGTCGAGGGCCTGCCCGAGGACGTGCGCGAGGCCTTTGTGTACGCCTTTGGCGCCGTGGGCGCCGTGCAGTGCGGCTTCTGCATCCCCGGCATGGTCATGGCGGGCGCGGCGCTCATCGCCGAGGACCCCGAGCCCACCGAGGAGCAGATCAAGTACGCCATCCGCGGCAACGTCTGCCGTTGCACCGGCTACAAGAAGATTATCGAGGGCATCTCGCTGGCCGCTGCGGTGCTCCGCGGCGAAAAGCAGATCGACGAGGATCTGGAGCGCGGCGACGACTACGGCGTGGGCAAGCGCGCCTTCCGTATCGACGTGCGCAAGAAGGTGCTCGGCGAGGGCAAGTATCCCGACGACATCGACGAGCTCGATCAGCCGGGTCTGACCTACGCCAGCGCCGTGCGCTCCAAGTATCCGCGCGCCCGTGTGCTTTCCATCGACACCTCCAAGGCCGAGGCCCTGCCCGGTGTGGTGGGCATCCTGCGCGCCGAGGATGTGCCGGTCAACCAGGTCGGCCACCTTATCCAGGACTGGGACGTCATGATCGCCCAGGGCGATATCACCCGCTGCGTGGGCGACGCCATCGTGCTGGTGGTTGCCGAGGATGAGGCGACGCTCGAGAAGGCCAAGAAGCTCGTAAAGATCGATTACGAGCCGCTGGAGCCCGTGCGTAACATCGTCGAGGCCAGGGCCGCCGACGCCCCGCGCCTGCACGACAGCTTCTTTGCCTTTGGCAACACGGTGGAGCTCAAGGACAACGTGTGCCAGAGTCGTCACGTGACGCGCGGCGACGCCGCCAAGGCGCTGGCCGAGAGCGCGTTCACCGTGACGCAGCACTTTACCACGCCCTTTACCGAGCATGCCTTCTTGGAGCCCGAGTGCGCCGTTGCCTTCCCGTACAAGAACGGCGTCAAGGTGCAGTCGACCGATCAGGGCGCCTACGACACACGCAAAGAGTGCGCCCACATGTTTGGCTGGGATAACGAACCCGAGCGTGTGGTCGTCGAGACCATGCTCGTGGGCGGCGGCTTTGGCGGCAAGGAGGACGTTTCGGTCCAGCATCTGGCCGCGCTTGCTGCCTATAAGCTCCAGCGTCCTGTGAAGTGCAAGCTCACGCGTGCCGAGTCGCTCGCGTTCCATCCCAAGCGCCACGCCATGGACGGCACCTTTACGCTGGGTTGCGACGCCGAGGGCAACTTTACCGGTCTGGACTGCGAGATCAACTTTGACACCGGCGCCTACGCGTCGCTGTGCGGCCCGGTGCTCGAGCGCGCCTGCACGCATGCCGTGGGCCCCTACAAGTATCAGAACACCGACATTCGCGGCTTTGGCTACTACACCAACAACCCGCCCGCCGGCGCGTACCGCGGCTTTGGCGTGTGCCAGTCCGAGTTTGCACTCGAGAGCCTGATCGACCTGCTGGCCGAGAAGGTCGGCCTGGATCCGTGGGAGATCCGCTACCGTAACGCCATCGAGCCGGGCGAGGTTTTGCCCAACGGTCAGATTGCCGACTGCTCCACGGCGCTTAAGGAGACGCTGCTCGAGGTCAAGGATGCCTACTACGCGCATCCCGGACACGCCGGTATTGCCTGTGCCATGAAGAACGCCGGCGTGGGCGTGGGCCTGCCCGATGCCGGCCGCTGCAAGATTCGCATCGAGGACGGCGTGGCTGTGGTCTATGCCGCCACGTCCGACATCGGCCAGGGCTGCAACACCGTCTTTTTGCAGGACGTTGCCGAGGC
>CAUDYH010000197.1 GCA_958453575.1 uncultured Collinsella sp. | reverse complement strand
CAACGCAACGGGGCGCCGCAGGATCTAGCCCGCGGCGCCCCCCTAGTCATTGGGGACGTTCTTTAATGACTAGTCGTTTAAGAACGTCCCCCATGACTACTTGAAATTGAACGTCAGATTGCCGCTTAGGGTCGTTTGCAGCGTCGAGCGGTTACGCGGTTTGGTAAAACCGCGTAACTACAGAGCTTCCAGGGCGTTGGCGATGCGCTTCATGGCGGCGTCGGCGGCTGCCTGGTCGGGGGCTTCGGCGAGCACGCGAATCACCGACTCGGTTCCGCTCTTGCGTACGAGCACGCGGCCCTCGCCTGCCAGCGCAGCCTCGGCCTCGGCGATGGCGTTCTGCACGCCCATGTTCTCGAGCGCGGCGTCCTTGTCCGCCACGCGCACGGCAACCTGCGCCTGCGGCAGCAGCTTGCACGGGGCCGTGAGCTGCGAGAGCGTCTCGCGCTCGGCACGAATCACTTCCATCACGCGCAGCGAGGTCATAATGCCGTCGCCCGTGCGCTCGATATCGCCAAAGATCGTATGGCCCGTCTGCTCGCCACCCAGGCTGTAGCCGCCCTCGCGCATCTTGGCATACACGTGACGGTCGCCCACGCCGCTGGTCACGGCACTCAGGCCGGCAAGCTCCAGCGACTTGATCAGGCCAAAGTTGCTGGCGATCGTCGGCACCACGGTACCGCCCGAAAGGCGACCGTGCTTGTTCAGGTACACGCCGCACACGTACAGGATCTGGTCGCCGTCGACCACGCGACCGCGCTCGTCCACGGCTAGGCAGCGGTCGGCATCGCCGTCATAGGCAAAGCCCACGTCCAGGCCCTGCTCCACCACATGGCGCTGCAGGCGCTCCATATGCGTGGAGCCGCAGTCCACATTGATGTTAAAGCCATCGGGCGCGGCATTGATCACGCGCACGTCGGCACCGAGCGCGTCAAACACCGGCTTGGCCACCGAGGAAGCCGAGCCGTTGGCGCAGTCGAGACCGATCTTGACGCCCTGCAGCGAAAAGTTCGCACTTGCAATGAGCGAAGCAATGTAGCGGTTGCGGCCCTGCATGTAGTCCACCGTGGCACCGATGTGGTTGCCCGTGGCCAGCGGAACTTCGCTCTTGCCATCGATGTAGTCCTCGATGAGCTCCAGCACGTCCTCGTCCATCTTAAAACCGTCGCTGTTGACGAGCTTAATGCCGTTATCGCAAAACGGGTTGTGGCTCGCGCTGATCATGATGCCGCAATCGAAACAGCCTTCCACGGTCTGATGCGCTACACCCGGCGTGGGGATCACGTGCAGCATATAGGCGTCCGCACCGCTCGCGACCAGGCCACTCACCAGCGCCGCCTCGAACATATAACTCGAGCGACGCGTGTCCTTACCCACGATGACGCGCGCCTTGCGCTCGCGGTTGGCGCCGTAATACCAGCCCACAAAACGGCCAATCTTATAAGCGTGCTCTACCGTCAGCCCAACGTTAGCCTCACCGCGAAAGCCGTCGGTGCCAAAGTACTTCATGCGCTCTCCTTACAAAATAGGGGCGAACAGATTGCCTGTCCGCCCCAAAATGGTACTCGATTATCTGCGCAACCAGAAAAACCCTACGCCGACGCGCTGTCGCGAGCCGCCTGGCATGTAGGAGTCTGACGCAGCGTAAGCGGCTTGTCCCCCGCCTCGGCCGACGTGGTCAGCGTATACGTGATCGTCGTCGTCTCGCCAGCATGCAGGTCAACGGTGCCCGAATAGAAGGGGATTCCATGCCACGCAGCGGCGCCAAGACCAAACTGGGTGCCCTCGACGGTCAGATCAGTAATGTTGCCGCCCGTCGGGGCAAACAACGAGACATTCAGACGCTCGTCGTCACGCGCGGCATCGGGTGCGCTCGCCGCGACGTAGTCGGGCAGCTTGCCTGCCTCCTCCTGCGTCATGATGTTCGTCAGGGTAACGGTGATGCGATACGAGCACGTGCCGTCACCGTTCTTGACGCCCTGGCCAATCTGCGTATCGGCGTTCAGGTACCAGTCGAGCTTGGAGAAGCTCAGGTTGTTAAAGTAAACGCCGGCAACAGGATCGGCACTCGGATCATCTGGATCGGGCAGCGAAGCGTCAATGCCCGTCTCTTTGATGGCATTCTGCTCATCATCGTTTTTCATCCACGCGATCAGGCGTCCCTCTTCGGCACCGCGCTCAACGGCGCTGACAAGCTTCGTAACATCGACATCGCCGATACCGCCAAGGATCTTGTCGAAGGCAGCGCTGGCGACGGATGCAAAGATGCCGTCCGACTCCTCGACCGGATAGTTCCAGTACACATCGTGCATGAGGACCTTTGCGGCGTTGGTGCCGTCGACAACCGTTCCGTCGGGCAGCGACACATTACCGACCAGGCCCAGCAGATACTGCAGGAACACCGGGTCGATACCCACGACGCCGTCAACGTCCTGGCCATATTGAGATTTCCACAGGGCTGCGACACGCTGCGAGTTGCGGGGCCAATCGGGCGAATACGCGTTACCAGAGTTGTACAGGTTACTGTGGTCACCAAACAGTGTCTCGTCCTCTTCGTCGACGCTCTCAACCGCCTCGTCTTTGCCAAGCGCAATACATGGGACAAAGTCACCGATCGACATCTGGCCATCGGTAACTGAAATCAGGCCCTGCGAACCGCCAAAGCCGCCGCAGGCACGAATCTCGACGTTGTTCATGGCGTACACAAGGTAGTTGCGCGTCTGGCCGTTGGCGCCGAGCATCTGGGGAAGGACGGGGGCGACCTTCTCCGCCGCGTCAACCGCGCCGTTGAGGGTGGCAAAGCCGTCCTTGGCCTTATCGACCAGCTCGGTCACCTGGGAAATATGAGTATCGCCAATGCCCTGGATCTTCTCGTTGGCGCTCTTGAACACCTTCGAGCTGCTGGAAAGCGAATCGGCGACCGCCTGCAGCGCGGACACGTTAATCATGCCGTCCTGAAACAGCTTGCCGGGCGTGGCCTGCGAAAGGTTATCGGCCATGGGAACCAGCGCGTTGCTCGAGACATCGGACAGGGCGTCGATCATGGTGCGGGCCGCATTGATGTCGCTGCCATACACCGGGATAAACGAAGCCGCCGTCCACAGCGGGCTCGAGGTCTCCGCCTTCATGCTGTCGCAAAGCTCATCAATCTTCTTCGCGTCGTCAGGCAGCGTCGAAAAATCGCCCGACGTGACCTTGTCCTTAAGGCCACCGACGATCTCGACAGCCTCCTTCGCTTCGCTCTTTACGGTCTTTGCCGAGTTAAGCAGCATAAAGCCGCTTGCGCCAAGCACAACGAGAAGCACCGCGACTACAGCGGCAATAATGGCGCCGGTGTGACGCTTTTTGCGTTCGCCCTTGCGATGGCGATGACGGACCAGACCGTCAGAGGTCGAACTCGACGAAGCGTCGCTACCGTAGTTCAAGCCAAAATCGTAATAATCTTCCTTGGAACCCGAGCCCGCAAACTGGGCACCGCTATCATCCAGGCGGGCGAACGTGCCGGTCTCGGAGGCGCCGGTGTAAATCGTGCCAAGGTTACCCGTAAGCCCCGCGCCACCGGCAGAGGGGGTATTGTTGGCTGCCTTGCCGGCATTAACGTTGCCGGCGGCATTCGCGGCGTTGGCGGCACTTGCGTTGTTCGCAGGTACCGAAGGAGCCCCGCTCGGCTGCGACGCGGAGGTTGC
>CAUDYH010000196.1 GCA_958453575.1 uncultured Collinsella sp. | reverse complement strand
CGTGCTCGAGGCGGCGATGTACCAGGGAAGGAGGGGCCAATGATGGCCGAGGGGACCTTCGAGCTGCATCCAGGCGACGCGTTGTATCCTGAGACCGTTTTGGAGCTTTCTGATGTACCCCAGACGCTCTATGTGCGCGGCAACCCCGAGGTGCTTTCGACGCCCGCGCTCTCCATCATCGGCGCGCGCAAGGCCTCGCCGTATGGTCTTGCCGTGGCAGAGCTTGCGGCAAAGGTGGCGGTCGAGGCGGGAGTGACGGTAGTTTCGGGCGGCGCGGTCGGTTGTGACCAGGCCTCGGGTTGGGCTGCGGTCAACGCCGGCGGCAAACATGTCGTGGTGCTGGGGACGGGCGCCGACGTGGTCTACCCGCGTTCGAGTGCGGGGCTTATTACACGCACGCTCGATACGGGTGGCGCGGTCGTGTCGATCTCTCCGTGGGGCATAGGTCCGCGCAAGTTTGCCTTTCCGCGCCGCAATCGCGTGATCGCGGCCCTGTCGCAAGCCCTCTTTGTATCCGAAGCGGGTATGCCTTCCGGGACGTTTTCTACAGCCGAGGCTGCTATGGATTTGGGGCGCGAACTACTTGCCGTGCCGGGGTCGATCCTATCGCCCGAGTCGCGTGGCACGAATTACCTCATTGCAAACGGTGCCTGCTGCATCATCGATGAGGAATCTATCGAGATGGCAATCTCACGCATCTACGGCACCCTGCGCTACTCGCGCCCCGATGCTCCCGGCCTTGCCGACCTGAATCCAACACAGCAGACCGTGATGCATGCGCTCATCGCCTCTCCGCTCAAGGTCGACGACATCGCGGCGCTCGTCTCACTCGATGCTGTCGGCGTACTCAAACTCTTGGGTTCGCTTGAACTCGAGGGCCTTATCGAGCGCATGATGGATGGAAGGTATGCGCCCTCCAAGTTTGCCCTTCACGCCCAGACGCCCTTCGGTCACAATGGAAAACGTGTCAATTAGAAAGGTGTTTGCAGATGCAGTTCGATCAGGTGACGGTTATCGGTGGCGGTCTGGCGGGTTCGGAATGCGCGATCCAGCTGGCAGACCGCGGGTTTGCCGTAAAGCTGTGCGAGATGCGCCCCCAGGTGAGCTCCCCGGCTCACCATACTGATCACCTGGCAGAGCTCGTCTGCTCCAATTCGTTTAAGTCGACCCGTCCAGATTCCGCTGCTGGCCTACTAAAGGCCGAGCTCCAGCGCATGGGTTCAGTCCTGCTCGATTGCGCCCATCGCGCCGCTGTTCCCGCCGGTGGTGCCTTGGCGGTCGACCGCGTCAAGTTTTCCGAGCTTGTCGAGGCCGAGGTTGCCGCCCGTCCCAATATCGAGATCATTCACGGCGAGGTCACGCAGATTCCCGAGGGTCACGTGGTCATTGCCGCCGGCCCCTTGTGCTCGCCGGCGCTGAGCGAAGAGGTCATGAAGCTCGTCGGTGGCGACGCCCTTGCGTTCTTCGATGCCGCGGCGCCGATCGTCGATGCCTCCACGCTCGATATGGACGTGCTGTTCTCGCAGTCGCGCTACGAGGAGCAGGGGAGTGGCGACTATCTCAACGCTCCGCTCAACAAGGAGGAGTACGAGGCCTTTATCGAGGCGCTTACCACGGCCGACCGCGTGGTGCTCAAGGATTTTGAGGGCGGCGATCTGTTCCAGGCCTGCCAGCCTGCCGAGGAGGTTGCACGCACCGGCAAGGACGCCATTCGCTTTGGCGCCATGAAGCCCGTCGGCCTCACCGACCCGCGTACCGGACGTCGCCCCTGGGCGGCGATTCAGCTGCGTGCCGAGAACAAGGAGAAGACCGCTTATAATCTGGTGGGCTTCCAGACCAACCTGACCTTTGGCGAGCAGAAGCGCGTCTTCCATATGGTGCCGGGCCTGGAGAACGCCGAGTTCTTCCGCTACGGTGTCATGCACCGCAATACCTTTGTCGACGCCCCGCACGTGCTCGATGGCACCTTTGCCGTGCCCGGTACCGGCGTGCGCCTGGCCGGTCAGATCACCGGCACCGAGGGCTATATGGAGGCCGTGGCGACCGGTCTGCTCGCGGCGCTCAATACCTATGCCGAGGCTATCGGCGCCGCGGGCGTCGAGTTGCCGCGCGTGGGCGCCCTGGGTGCGCTCGTGGGCTATGCGACCGATCCTGCCACCGTGGGCTATCAGCCCATGCATGTCAACTTTGGCCTGGTGCCGCCACTCGAGGATGGTAGGCGCCGCAGCAAGCGCGACCGCTACCAGGCCTATGCGGACCGTGCGCTCGAGGCCCTTGATGCCTATCTGGCCACTCGACCCGATCTGTTTGGAGGCGACCGGTCATAGCCTTTGACCTGTACGACACCGTCGACTCGTTTATCGCCTACATCGCACGTGTCGAGGGACTTTCTCCCAACACGGTGACGGCCTATGGCTCGCGGCTGGAGCGCTTTGCTGCCTGGTGCGAGCGCGAGGATATCGATGCTTTCGCTGCCGACGTGCGCACCATTCGTTGCTATCTTGCCAATCTTTCGCGTGAGCAGGTTGCTCCCCGAACGCTTGCGGCGCATCTGTCGGCTATCCGATCGCTCTATCGATGGATGGCTGCTGAGGGGGTCGTGGAGGGCGATGCGGTCTCGGCAATTTCCTCACCCAAGCTCCCGCGCGATCTGCCCGGTGTGCTGACGAACCAACAGGTGGAGGCGCTCCTCAAAGCCCCCGATACCTCAACTCCCGCGGGACTGCGCGATGCGGCGATGCTCGAACTGCTCTATGCATCCGGCGCCCGTATATCTGAGCTCGCAGCACTCAATGTGGAGTCAATCGCTTGGTCCGAACGCACGCTGCGCCTGTGGGGCAAGGGGAGCAAGGAACGTATCGTCCCTCTGTATCGTCGTGCGCTCGAGGCGACGCGTCTCTATATTGAGGAGGGGAGGCCGGAGTTGCTCGCTCAGGCAAAGCGTCGTGACCCCGCTACCGGGCCGCATCCGCTGCTTATATCGGCGCGCGGTAATCGCATGAGTGCCGCCATGCTCAGGCGGCGGTTCCATACTCTGGCGACACTCGCCGGCATTCCGGCCGACATCGCCCCGCATGCGATGCGCCATACCTTTGCGACCGACTTGCTCGAGGGCGGTGCGGACCTGCGCTCGGTTCAAGAGCTGCTGGGTCATGCGAGCCTGTCCACGACGCAGATCTACACGCACCTCACGCCCGATCGGCTCAAACGTGCCGTGGCTCAAGCCCATCCCCGCGGCGACTAGTGGCTGGGACGTCCCGCGCCGCACTCAGGTGTGTGGTTTTGATTGCGGGTTGGCAGGAAGAAACATTCCTGCTATCATTCATCGGGTTGCTTCACGGCAACATGTTTTTATCACGCACGCGCGGCTACTTCATACCGTGGTGCCCGGGCTTTGGTAGCACATGTCCGGGTTGGTTTTGGAGGATGACCCCGCGCGGAGGCAAACCACAGGAGGTTTAACATGGCTACCAAGATTAATATCCGCACCCTGCTCGAGGCCGGCTGCCACTTCGGTCACCAGACCCGTCGCTGGAACCCCAAGATGAAGCCGTTCATCTTCGGTGAGCGCAACGGCATCTACATCCTCGACCTCAAGCAGACCATCCTCGACGCCGATCAGGCCTACACCTTCGTCAAGAACGTCGCCAAGGGTGGCAACGTGCTGTTCGTCGGCACCAAGAAGCAGGCTCAGGAGGCCATCAAGAACGCTGCT
>CAUDYH010000195.1 GCA_958453575.1 uncultured Collinsella sp. | reverse complement strand
AGCCTGCGCCCATGACGGACCCGGAATCCGCGTCCGAGCCAAGCTCCGACGAGGAGCCTCAGGACGAGTAGCCATGCCGTCTGCTATTTGGGGACGGGCTAGAAATAGCGCATGACAAATGAGCGGGGGCGGACGTGTCGAAACGTCCGCCCCCGCTTTGACATCGCGATGTGGCTATGACTGCGAGATGCCAGCGAATCGATTACTCGTCGTGCTTCTCCTCGCGGCGTGCAGCAGCGCGGGCTTCGTGGATGCCCTTGATTGCGGCATGGCGAGCCGTGCGGGCATCATGGATGGCGTCACGGGCCTCGGCGGTCGTCGCCTTGGCAGAGCGCAACTTGGCGGCCAGATCGGGGTTGGTTTCGGCGACCGCGGTAATCGCGGGGCCGTCGAGCTCCTCTTGCGTGGGCTCGGCCAAAAAGTCGATAGCATACTGGGCGGCCACCATGGAGCCCTTTGCCAGCACGGTCTCGTCAATCTTGTAAAAGCAGGAATGCTGGGCGTACGTGGCGCCAATCTTGGGGTTGCGCGTACCTACAAAGGCGAGCACGCCCGGTACGCGGCGCAGGTACTCCGAAAAATCCTCGCCCGAAAGCGTGCCGCGATAATGGCCTTGGCCGGTGGGGCCCAAGCACTTGATTACAGCCTGACGACAACGCTCGCTCGAGGCGACGTCGTTTTCGACCTTGTAGTTGGCGATGGTGTAATCAGTGAGCTCTGCCTCGGCGCCCAGAGCTGCCGCGGTATGCTCCACGATGCGGCGCATAAGCTCCGGCATTTCCTCGTGGGTCGAATCTCCGTAGGTGCGCACCGTGCCGGCGAGGTAGGCCGTGCCGGCGATAACGTTGCGCGCGGTGCCGCCGTGCAGCTCGCCGACGGTGATGACAGCCGGCTCATAGGGGCTGATCTCGCGCGAAACGATGGTCTGCAGGGCATTGACGATCTCGGCGGCAACCATAACGGCGTCATGGCCGCGTTGGGGCATGGCGCCATGGCACGAGGTGCCGCGGACATCAATGCGGAACCAGTCGGTATTGGCCATGCGCGGGCCGGGCTCGCAGCTTACGGTGCCGGCGTCAACCTCGCTCCAGATATGCGCGGCGTAGGCACCATCGACGCCGTCGAGCACGCCCGTGCCGATCATGAGCTTGGCGCCCTGGCCGTTTTCCTCACTGGGCTGGAAGACGATGCGGACTTCGCCGTGGATGTCGTCGGTCATATGGCGCAGGATTTGCAGCGTGCCGAGCATCATGGCGATATGGCAGTCGTGGCCGCAGGCGTGCATGCAGCCCTCGTTGACGCTGGCAAACTCCTCGCCGGTCTGCTCGGTGACGGGCAGGGCGTCGATGTCGGCGCGCAGCAGGATGCGGCGGCGTGGCGTGCCGTCCTCGTGGTAGGCATCCGACGCGGTACCGCGAAGCGTTGCCACCAAGCCGGTCTTGAGCGGACGCTCGTAGGGGATATTCATGGCGTCGAGCTGGTTGGCGATGTCAGAAGTCGTGCGCTCCTCGGCGAGGCTCAGCTCCGGGTGCTTATGGAAGTGGCGGCGCTGCTTGATGATGTAGGGTTCAAACTCGGTAGCGATATCTTGGATGGCTGCGGTGACGTCGTCAGCCGCGCGAGCTTCGGTCGCCGCCATAATCTGCTGTGCCTTGGTCTTCGTCATGGTCGATTTGCTCCTTGCTGGGTTGATCGCAAAATCGTACAGGCTCTCTCCAGTATGCCACCTGCCGCTAGGGCTGGTAAAGTTGCCGTTTGCCGCTTGGGGTTTTGTTACAAGGGCGGGGGAGTACACTCGGGGGTGTTGAATTTCCTGCCAGAGATGGGGATGCCCATGCAACATATCGATCGGATTATCCGCTCCAAGAACGTCTTTACCGCGCAAGACGGCATCGATACCGCCCGCGAGCTGGCGATTGCCATCGCAGGCGACCGTATCGTCGCAGTCGGTGCGCCCGATGACGTGATTGCCGCCGCGCCTGCCGCCACGCCGGTTATCGACTACGGCGAGCAGTTTGTCTGCCCAGGTTTCCATGACGCTCATCTGCACTTCTTCCATACCTCGGTCGGCTCCTCGCCGTACATGCTCATGGATATGGGCACGTCCGAGGCGGCGCTGGTGCAACACGCGCTCGAGTTTTCCCAGGACCTGCCCGACGACGCTTGGGTTGTGACTCAGGGCTGGCGCGACTACCGCTGGGACCCGCCCGAGCATCCTACCAAGGCGTCGCTCGATGCGGCATTCCCCGATCGCCCCTGCGTTATGTATTCGGGCGACGGCCATACGCTGTGGCTCAACAGCCGCGCACTCGAGGCGCTCGGCGTCACGCGCGACAGCGAGCCGCCAGCGGGCGGTGGCTACGACAAGGACGCAAGCGGCGAGCTCACGGGCATTGCTCACGAGGCGGCTGCCATGCAGCTGCTACCGCGCTGCCTTGAGTGGCTGGGGGAGGATCGCATTGCAAGCGCTTACGCCGATCAAATGAGGCGTATGGCCGAGCAGGGCATCACCTCGATATGCGATATGTCGCTCATGCCCATGCCGGGCTGCGATTTTATCCGCGACGATGTCTACGGCAAGCTACAGGCAGCCGGCAAGCTGGGCATCCGAGCCCATCTGTTCCCCACGTTGCTGGATGACCAATCGCGCTTAGAAGAACTGCAGACCCGCTACGCGAACAACGCGCTGCTCTCGGCGCCAGGCTTTAAGCAGTTCTTCGACGGCGTCTCGAGCGAACACACGGCCTATCTCACCGAGCCCTATACCAACCCGCGCTTCCCGGGCGATCAAGGTCGCCTGACGGTTCCTGCCGAGCGTATGCGCAAGCTGGTCCTCGCTGCCGCGGAGCGCGGTCACACCGTTCGCATCCACGTCATCGGTGACGGTGCGATTCATGCCGCGCTGGATATCTTTGAGGAGGCCGCCGAACTGTACGGCCTGCCCCAGCACGGTCATAACACGCTTGAGCATCTGGAGAACCTCTTGCCCGAGGACCTCGATCGTCTACGCAAGCTTAACGTCGTTGCCTCGAGCCAGCCCTGTCACATTACACTCGACCCGGGCGGCCCCGAGCGCGATCTGGGCCTGGAGCGCAGCCGCATCATGTGGCCGTTCGCAACCTATAAGCAGCGCGGCATTCGCCAAGCCTTCGGTACCGACAGCCCTATTACGCCCGTTACCAGCATGAATGTGCTCTACACGGCTATCACGCGCCAGGACCCCCGCAGCCACTGGCCCGAGGGCGGCTGGTTGCCGAGCGAGCGTATCGACGCGGCAACGGCCCTGCGCAACTACACGCTTGGCAGCGCGTACGCAGCGGGTGACGAGCAAAACCTCGGCAGCCTGGAGCCCGGCAAATACGCCGATCTGGTAGTCCTGGACCAAAACCCGCTCACTATCGACCCCCAAGAGCTGCAAGCCACCAAGGTTCAGGCCACCTACCTGGCAGGCAACTTAATCTACGAGCGCTAACCCCACATCCTACCCCTCAGTTGCGGTGAAATAGTCCCTAAAATCGGCCTTCAAGCCCAAAAACAGGAACTATTCCACCGCAACTTAAAAGAGCGCGTCCCAACAACGTGCCCCTATCTTGTGCATTCCATCCGCATCGCCATTTTGCTGCGCTGACTTTTCTGAATGCCGGGCCCGAATTAGTCAACCTGGCTCCCGGGGCGGACCGGGGGGCATGAAGTTTGCTGCTCTACAGTCCTGCGC
>CAUDYH010000194.1 GCA_958453575.1 uncultured Collinsella sp. | reverse complement strand
CGTGATCTTGGTGATTCGCGACGGCGACATCGTCGAGAAGGGCACGCACGACGAACTGCTCGCCCAGGGCGGCTTCTACGCCGATCTGTACAATTCGCAGTTCGACGAAGCGGCGTAAATTCTGCCGCAGGAAACGAATAACGCCCGAAAACGGGGGCGCAGGACAACCTGCGCCCCCGTATTTTGTTCTGCGGCCCTCGAACCGCCTCCCCTGGGGTCTGATTGACGATCCTTCCAGGCTTCGTGGGCAAAAAATGGCAAATATGAGTACTGTTACATTTTTAGTAGCAGCCAAAACAGCCCCAAATACCGTTCTCACGACCTGCATGAGCCCCTAAATTGATCAAACAGCCTTATAGCGGGCTTATATATGCTGGCGTTAATGAACATATTTGTTGTTATGTCTATTATCTTATAAGCTCGATATGATACCTCATTAACAACACTACTCATATTTGGCATTTTTTGCCCACTGGGTGCTCCCCGGGGAACCGGCGACAGGCTTAGAACCCACACGGCATCTTCCCCTCCCGGCGAGCGCCAACGTTTGCCCAGATAAAACCGACCAAAATAAACCTGTCCCTTTTTGGCAGGTTTCGGGGCGGCGAGGGGGTTGCACTTTAGCGTACGACAGCGGATAATGCCGAGCATTCGACAATTCACACTTTGACTTATTTGATTGAGGAGGCCCCGCATGGCCATGGATTTCAAACGCAGGTTGCCGATCCCCATGGAGATCCGCGAGGAAATGCCGCTTTCCGCCGAGCTTACCGTCAAAAAGCAGGCATTCGATGCCGAGGTCGCCAAGGTCTTTACCGGCGAGGACGCGCGCAAGGTGCTCATCATCGGCCCGTGCTCTGCCGACCGTGAGGACTCGGTGCTTGAGTACATGAACCGACTGGCCAAGGTCGCCGAGGAGGTCAAGGACAAGCTCATCATCATTCCGCGCGTCTACACCAACAAACCGCGCACCAAGGGCACCGGCTACAAGGGCCTGCTGCACAACCCCGACCCCGAGGCGCCCGATGACCTGCTCGAAGGCGTCAAGGCCATCCGCCACATGCACCTGCGCGTTATTGAGGAAACAGGCTTCTTCACCGCCGACGAGATGCTCTATCCGTCCAACTACCAGTACCTCGTTGACCTGCTGAGCTATGTTGCCGTGGGCGCGCGCTCGGTCGAAAACCAGGAGCATCGCCTGGTATCGAGCGGCATTTCGGTGCCCGTCGGCATGAAGAACCCCACTGCCGGTTCCACCACCGTCATGCTCAACTCCATTTACGCCGCCCAGGCGCACCAGAGCTTTATCTTCCGCAACTGGGAGGTCGAGTGCGACGGCAACCCGCTCGCGCACGCTGTCATGCGCGGCTACATCGGCCTCGATGGGCGCACCTACCCCAACTACCACTACGAGCACCTGGAGCGCCTGGCCGAGCGCTATACCGAGCATGCCGGCTACGCCAATCCGGCAGCGGTTATCGACTGCAACCATGACAACTCGGGCAAGCGTCCGCTGGAGCAGTACCGCATCTGCAAGGAGGTACTCGACAGCTGCCGCCGCAACGAGTCCATCTCCAAGCTGGTCAAGGGCTTTATGATCGAGTCCTACCTTGAGGACGGCAACCAGCCGGTCGATGGCGGCGTCTTTGGCAAGTCGATCACCGATCCGTGCCTGGGCTGGGAAAAGACCGACTACCTCATCCACGAGATCGCAGAGCGGGTTTAGTTACGCGGGCCGCATTTGGACAATCTGACGTTCAACTTCAAGGGCGCGACCAGAAGGTCAGCGCCCTTTCGTTTCACGTCACCTTGTCTCAAATGTGGCCCGCTCGCTGTCCGTCCTCTACCTGCGGCGCCGTCTTGCTCCGGATGCGGCGGTTAGGGACGTTCCTTTTCTGCCGGCAGTCTGGGACATTCCTTGGGGTAGTCGTTGGGAACGCTCTTGTTTGGCTAGTCGTTTAAGAACGCCCCCAATGACCACCGCAAAAAAGCGCGCCACGGACGCTCACGCGTCCGCGGCGGCCTGTGCTAAATCGCGACGACGGCTGGCAACCAAGCGTTCTGCCGAGCAGATCGTCCGCTCTTCACCTCGATCGACCGATTATCCCTCGTATACGATACGGCCATCGGAGACAGTGAACAGAACCTTGGTATCGGAGATCTTCTTGGGATCGCAATGAAGGATGTCTTGGTCGAGCACCGTGAGGTCGGCGAGCTTGCCCACCTCGAGCGTACCGACTTTATCCTCCATGTAGTTCTCGAAGGCAACGTTTTTGGTATATGCCTCGAGCGCCTGATATGCCGTGATGGCCTGCTCGGGCCAACGGTACATATCAGTGTCCTCCTCCTTGGGAAACGGGCTGTTGCGCGTAACGGCCACCTCGATCTCCTCGAGCGGCGCATAGCCGGTGACCGGGCCATCGCTCGCACCGGAGATAAAGCAGCCGGCCTCGAGCATGTTCTTGACGGGGTAGAACTTCATAGCGCGATCCTCGCCCACCATGGCGATCTCGAGGTCGCACAAAGGATCGTGATACATCCACAGGAACTGCAGCGCGCACACGATGTCGAGATCGGCGACGCGCTGAATGTCCTCGTCGGTGATTGCGCACACATGCGTCATAGTGTTGCGGCGATCATCGCGCTCGCCGTTCTCCTTGACGCAGCGCTCGTAGGCATCGAGTGTATTGTGGACGGCGCCGTCGCCGATCGCGTGAACATGAATCTGAACACCCTCTTTGTCGAGGGCGGCCACCATGTCGCTGAACTCCTGCTGATCCCAGACGGACTCGCCGTGCCAGTTATCGCCCTTACCGGCGGCGGAGGTATATGGCTCGAGCATCACGGCGCTGCCGCCCTCGGTAACGCCATCGGAATAGATCTTGACCGTACCGGTAGAGATCATGTTGCTATCGAACTTCTTGAGGTCCTTCACGGTTTTAAGGGCCTTTTTAGCCGTCATGCCGGGCCTAATGGTAGGAAGTACTCGCATGCGCAGGTTAAGCTTGCCCTCTTTCTCAAGGTCAGTATAGAACTGGCAATCCTCTGCCGTAGACTTTCCCACGACGCTTATGTTGGTAATGCCGGTGATGCCGTATTTCGTAGCCACCTGCTGGTACTTGTCGATAGCGTTCTCAAGCTCCTTGTCCGTATGCTCGACGGAGACGACCTTCCTCGCCATAGTGGCAGCAGAATCGATCAAGTAGCCAGTCGCCTCGCCGTTTGCATCGCGGGTGATGATGCCGCCCGTGGGATTGGGGGTATCGTTATCGATGCCCGCAAGCTCGAGCGCACGGCTGTTGACCCACACCGAATGATAGGAAACATCGGTCAGCATGATGGGCTTATCGGAGCAGATCTCATCGAGGATGGACCTGTTGGGGCCGGGATTGGTGCCATCCTCTTTCTTGAAGGCGTTGATCATGAACGAGCCGCCAACGTAAGCCTTATCATCGGGATGCTTGGTTACAAAATCACTGATCACCTTCTTATACTCATCGATCGTGGTGCTCTTGGTAAGATCGATCTCGTACAGCGCGGTCACCCAGTTGCCCGGAGCGTGGATATGGCCGTCCATAAAGCCGGGGGTCACCATACCGCCATCAAGATCGATGACGCGCGTGTTGTCATCGATGTACTCGTCAACACCGGAGTCTTCGCCTACATATACGATCTTGTTGCCCGAGACAGCCAGGGCGGCCGCAGTGTCGCCCTCTTTGAC
>CAUDYH010000193.1 GCA_958453575.1 uncultured Collinsella sp. | reverse complement strand
CTGGCATAATGGTCCTTCTCTCTATCGTTTAAGCCTCGACGATGGTGGCCGTGGAAACCACGCCCTCGTCGATGGCCTTCTGGGCAATATCCTCCCAATCGATGAACTTGATGGCGCCGTTGGGGCACTGCTCGGCACAGCGACCGCAGGAGATGCACTTGGTCGACGTGCCGGTCTGGGCGTTGATGTGGGGCATGTTCCAAGGGCAGGCGGCAGAGCACATACCACAGCCGATGCACACGTCCTCGTCGACAACGCGAGCGCCGGTCTCCTCATCGGAGTGGATGGCATGGACGGGGCAGTACTTGGCGCACTGCGGATCGGCGCACTGCTTGCAGGAGGCGACCGTGAACTGGCAGTTGCCGAAGATGCCGTCGTTGGTATCGACGCCGGAGCCGAAATTGTAGTTGTCCCACACGCGCACGCGGGCGATGGACTGCTGGGTCGCGCCGTCGTTCTTCAGGGTGCACATCATCTCGCAGCGCTGGCAGCCGGAGCAGCGAGCGCGGTCGGTGACGATCATTTTCGTAGGAGTGGTGCGCAGCTCGATGCGGCCCGAGGCAATGGAGGCGGTGGTCACGCCCCAGGAGGCGAGCACGCCGCCGACCACCAGGCCGGCAACGCCGCAACCGGTCATGGCGAGCACGGTGCGACGGGTAAAGAAGGGCTGCTTCTTCTCGGAGGCCGGCGCAGAGCCGGGCTCGGTAGCGGACACCGGGGCCGCGGGCGGCTGCTCGGTGGCCACGGTTTCATTTTTCTGGGTGTCAGACATTTGAACTCCCCCTTGTAACTTCATGCTTGTCTCAGAGAGAACTCAAGATCGCGACGCCACGCAACAGAGGGCATCATAGTCATGAATGAAGAAGCCGTGTACCCTCTTTGAGGGGGATTACCGAACGTTTGATTTCTCCTCATCCGTCCGTAGAGGAGCCGTCATGTTCCCGTTGAAAAAGATCCCCTCATTGAGGGGAGGGGGGTAAAAATTACCCTCCCTTATACTTCTACGCGACGATTACTCCAGATCGACGACTGGTACCACGCAACATGAGTACACGAAGAGATTTGGAGCTTCATCATGGCTGATTCAAAATTGGATCCCAACAAGTCCTATGGCTGGACCGGTAAGATCCTCCGCGTCAACCTGACCGACAAAACCGTTTCTGTCTCGCCCACCGACCCTTATAAAGGCTACATCGGCGGCATGGGCCTGGCCAACAAGATCATGTACGACGAGGTGGCCCCGGGGACCGATCCGCTCGCGCCTGAGAACAAGGTCGTGTTCGCCGTCGGTCCTCTGACCGCTACCGGCGTGCCCCTGGCGGGCCGCACCACCATCGCCTCCCTTTCCACCTACACGAAAGACCATCAGGTCGTCGACGCCCACTGCGGCGGCATGATCGGCGCGGCCATCAAGAAGGCCGGCTGGGATGCCATCGTCATCGAAGGCGCCTCCGATGAGCCGGTCTACCTGAAGATCGACGATGACGACGTGGAGATCAAGCCTGCCGACCAGGTGTGGGGTCTCGGCACCCGCGCCACCACCGAGGCGCTCTCGCGCAAGGAGGGCACCGACTTCTGCGTGGCCACCATCGGCCCTGCCGGCGAGAACCTGCTGCCCTATGCCTGCATCATCAATTCCCGCAACCATTCCGCCGGCGCCGGCACCGCGGCCGTGCTCGGTTCCAAGAAGTGCAAGGCGCTCGTCGTACGCGGTAGCCAGCCCATCTACGTGGCCGACCCGCAGGCCGTGGCCGACCTGTCCGACTACATGCTGCGCGAGATCGTCGGATCCAACAACAACCACGTCGTGCCCTCCACCCAGCAGGAATGGGCCGAGTACTTCGACAAGGGCAGCCGCTGGACGGCGCAGAAGGGCCTTACCTGGGCGTTGGCCGAGGGCGGCCCCATCGACACCGGCGAGCCGAAGCCCGGCGAGATCAACACCGTGGGCTACCGCTGCATGAAGTCCACCAAGGACGACGGCCCGGAGGCCGAGAAGTACACCATCAAGATGAACGGCTGCCACAGCTGCCCCATCCACTGCTACTCCGACCTGCGCGTGGAGAAGAGCTCCGCGAACGGCGGCTACGAGACCACCGGCAACACCTGCGTGCCCAACTTCCCCTTCAAGTATATGATCAAGATCCTGGGCGACCACACGCCCGTGGAGGACAATACCGAGGAGAGCCTCGTGTGGAACCAGGTCATGGGCTCAGTTGTGGACGATCTGGGCCTGTGGTGCAACTACGCGCAGCTCTACCGCGATATCGCCCACTGCTACGCCACCGGCGTGTTCGAGCGCGTGCTGCCGCCGGAGGAGTACGCGGAAATCCCGTGGGAGAAGTTCGACAACAACGACCCGTCGCTCATGCCCCAGCTGCTGACCAAGATCGCCCAGAACGACTCGGAGCTCGCCTACATCGGACACGGCACCTACGTGTGGACCGAGCGCTGGAACGACATGGACTGGAACAACACCGCCGCATCCTGCATGATCAGCCCCCGCGGCTGGCCGGTGCACCACTCTCAGGAGTGCTTCGGCCAGGTGGGCATGCTCTACAATGTGATGTTCAATCGCGACGACATGATCCACTCCGCCGTGAACCTGCAGGGCTGCGGTCTGCCCATCGAGCTGAAGAAGGCCATCGGCGCCGAGATCTTCGGCGACGAGAGCGCGGTTGATCCCGACAAGAACTACACCCCCATGAACGAGTACAAGGCGAACTTCGCCTGGTGGTCCATCGCCACCGACGTGCTGCACGACTCGCTCACGCTGTGCAACTGGGTGTGGCCCATGGCCATGTCCCCCACAGCCTCCCGTGACTACCGCGGCGATTTGGACTTGGAGGCGAAGTTCATGACCGCCGTCACCGGCGAGGACTACACCACCGAGGATCTGTACAAGGCCGGCTCGAAGATCATGACGCTGCAGCGCGCCAACACGGCCCGCGGCATGACCGACGCCGCCGGCAACATGGGCACCAACGATTTCCGTACCATCCACGACGTGTACACCGAGTGGCCTTTCACCAAGGATCCGGATATCGAGGTGTTCACCGAGGGCACCGACAAGATGGACAAGGACGACATCCAGACGGGCCTCACCATGCTCTACGAGTGCTTCGGCTGGGATCCCGAGCTGGGCTGCCCCACCGCCGAGTGCCTGGACTACTACGACATGCCCGACGTGAAGGAAGACCTCGCCGCCCGCGGCCTGCTTCCCGACGCCTAGGGAGATGCGAAGAACGAAACCAATCTGCGCTGAAGGCCGAATCCGTAGGGGGCGACCTCGGTCGCCCCTCCCAAGCGGCATCACCTCACCTGATAGCTGGCCCCTTCTAACGCGAGCTCCGAAGGAGCTCCCCCCTTCGTGAAAGGAGCCCCCGCAAACCGGTTGCGGGGGCTCCTTTTTTTGCACGCACCCGTAGCACGAGGCGTGTTTTTGCCATCAGAGAAGAGCGCCTACGACATTTTTGCCTCCCGGGCTGCGGGTCGTCTTCGCCCGAACAACAAGCCCGATGCCCTGAACAGGTATTTCTTGTTCTTTTGGAAAGTTAGTCGCCTAAAACACCGCAGCCCGACCCACAAAAATGTCCAACTCATCTGAAAAGCGCGACAAAAATACGGGTCGAGCTACGGTTTCGACAGCGCAGCTCACAGGCTGAACCGCCGAGACTTGGGCAGGCAAGTCTTACACGTTGCGAATGCGCTCGACGGCGTCCTACT
>CAUDYH010000192.1 GCA_958453575.1 uncultured Collinsella sp. | reverse complement strand
CGTTTACCAAACCGCGCATCCTCTGCTCAAGCCCGTTCAAAACCCGCCGTATAGTTCCCTCACGGCCCGCATCCGGCGGGCCGATTCGTTACCACGGTCGTGCGCGAGAGCGCATGGAAGGGGAAGTATCGTGAGCGATTGCAAGAGGGTTTACCGTTTTGGAACCGATGCCCAGGGCACTTGTGTCACCGAGGGCGACAAGTCCATGAACTTCGTGCTTGGCGGCAAAGGCGCTAACCTTGCCGAGATGAGCCGTATCGGCCTGCCGGTTCCCGGTGGCTTTACCATTACCTGCCAGATCTGCGTCGAGTACTCTGGTGCCGGCAACGTCTGGCCCGAAGGCGCGCTCGACGAGATCGTTGCCGCCGAGGCCGACCTCGAGGCCCGCTGCGGCAAGAAGCTCGGCGACGCCCGTGACCCGCTGCTCGTGTCGGTGCGCTCGGGCGCTCCGTTCTCTATGCCCGGCATGATGGACACGGTCCTCAACCTGGGCCTCAACGACGACTCCGTTCAGGGCCTTATCGCCCAGACGCAGAACCCGCGCTTTGCCTGGGACAGCTATCGTCGCTTTATCCAGATGTTCTCCAACGTCGTCATGGGTGTCGATGCCGACTTGTTCGAGAACGCCCTGACCCAGGCCCGCCTGGTCGCCGGCGTTCGCGTCGACTCCGAGCTTTCGGCCGAGGATCTGCAGGAGCTCGTCGAGACCTTCAAGTGCATTTTCTCCGATAACGTCGAGGCCGCCCAGTACCCCGAGCTCGAGGTCGCGGAAGGCAAGCCCGTCTTTCCGCACGATCCGGAGCTCCAGCTGCGCCTTGCCATTCAGGCCGTCTTTGGCAGCTGGATGAACGAGCGCGCCTGCATCTACCGCAAGCAGCATGGTATCTCCGACGAACTCGGCACCGCCGTCAACGTTCAGGCTATGGCCTTTGGCAATAAGGGCGAGACCTCCGCGACCGGCGTCGCCTTCACGCGCAATCCGGCCGACGGCACCAAGGAGTTTTACGGCGACTTTCTGGTTAACGCCCAGGGCGAGGACGTCGTCGCCGGCATCCGCAATACCGAGCCCATCGCCGACCTCAAGACCACCCCGGGCCTCGAGTCTGCAGGTGAGGAGCTCGAGCGCGTGTTCCTGACGCTCGAGGATCACTATCGCGACATGTGCGACATCGAGTTCACAATCGAGCAGGGTAAGCTCTGGATGCTCCAGACTCGCGTGGGCAAGCGCACTGCCACCGCCGCCCTGCGCATCGCCATCGAAATGGTCGAGGAGGGCCTGATCACTCGCGAGGAGGCCGTGAGCCGCATCGATCCCGCGCAGCTCGACCAGCTTCTACACCCGCAGTTTGACGCCTCCAAGAAGTACGAGGCGCTGGCCTGCGGTCTTAACGCCAGCCCCGGTGCCGCCGTGGGCGAGGTCGTTTTCTCGAGCGATGATGCCGTCGCGCGCGCCAACGAGGGTCACAAGGTCATTTTGGTTCGCTGGGAGACTAACCCCGACGACCTGAAGGGCATGGTCGCCGCCGAGGGCATCCTGACCAGCCACGGTGGCAAGACGAGTCATGCCGCCGTTATCGCCCGCGGTATGGGTACGCCTTGCGTCTGCGGCGTCGAGCGCTTCCACATCGATGCCGCCGAGAAGGTCGTGCGCATCGAGGGCAGCGACCGCGTGCTGCGCGAGGGTGATGTCATCTCCATCGACGGCACCCAGGGTATCGTCGTCGACGGCGCCGTTGATCTGGTTTCGGCCGAGCTCACCGGCGATCTGGACACCATCCTGTCCTGGGCCGACGAGATCCGTCTGGACGAGACCGACGGTCACGCCAACCACGTGCGCGTCAACGCCGACAACCCCGAGGACGCCGCGCTCGCACTCGAGTTTGGTGCCGAGGCCATCGGCCTATGCCGCACCGAGCACATGTTCCTGGGCGACCGCAAGAACATCATCCAGAGCTTTATCCTGTCTGACGATGAGGCCGTGAAGCAGCAGGCCCTGGCCGACCTGCTCAAGGTCCAGACCGAGGACTTTCTGGCGATGTTCAAGACCATGTCCGGTCGTGATGTGGTTGTCCGCCTGCTCGATCCGCCGCTTCATGAGTTCCTGGATAATCCTCGCGAGCTCGAGGTCGCCATCACCAAGAAGGAAGCCGCTGGCGCCAGCGAGGAAGAGCTTGCCACTCTGCGCGCCCGCCTGCGTCGTATCGACGGCATGGTCGAGTCTAACCCGATGTTGGGCTTGCGCGGCGTGCGCCTGTCCGTCGTCTTTAGCGATCTGCCGCTCATGCAGGTTCGCGCCGTCGCCACGGCTGCTGCCCGCCTTATCCAGGAGGGCGTCGATCCGCGTCCCGAGATCATGGTTCCGCTCGTTTCCATCACGGCCGAGCATGTCCAGACCCGCGAGGTCATCGAGCGCGTGATCGCTGAGGTTTCCGCTGAGGAGGGCGTCGAGCTCAATATTCCCGTGGGCACGATGCTCGAGCTGCCGCGCGCCTGTATGGTCGCCGACGAGATCGCGCAGCACGCCGACTTCTTCTGCTTTGGCACCAACGACCTCACCCAGACCACCTTCGGCTTCTCCCGCGACGATGCCGAGGCCAAGTTCATCCCGCTGTACATGCACAAGAAGATCTTAAAGGACAACCCCTTCGAGACCATCGATACGGCAGTACTCGAGCTGGTGCGCATGGCTGTCGAGAAGGGCCGCGCCACCAACCCCGACATGCACTTTGGCGTGTGCGGTGAGCACGGCGGCGACCCCAAGTCCATCAAGGGCCTGTTTAACGTGGCCGATGTGGACTATGTGTCCTGCTCGCCCTACCGCGTGCCCCTCGCACGCCTGGCTGCCGCTCAGGCCAAGCTCGAGGCTAAGCGTTCCGCCTAACGTTTTGGGTTTAGACGCCTAGCGTAGCCCCCCTTCATGCCGCCCATCTCATTCGTGAGACGGGCGGTTATCATGTGCGGGTTTTGTCTTTTTGTCTGCGTAAAAAATTGTTCTTGCAGCAGAAACCCGCGCGTGTATACTCGAATGCGTTTGTTCAACTACGTGCCGGCCAAGGTGGTACGGCACCTCTAGAAGAGTAAGGAATTGCACATGGATTACATCCGCGCAATCGAGCGTCAGCAGATCCGCGAGGACATTCCTCAGGTTCGCGTCGCCGACAACGTCAAGGTTCACTACCATCCAGGTCTTCCAGGGCGACGTCATCCGCATGGCCGGCGCCGGTGCCCGCGAGACCTTTACCGTCCGCAAGATGTCCTTCGGTGTCGGTGTTGAGCGTACCTTCCCGCTTCACAGCCCCAAGATCGCCAAGCTCGAGGTCGTTCGTCATGGTCGCGTCCGTCGCGCCAAGCTGTACTACCTCCGCGACAAGGTGGGCAAGGCTGCTCGCATCCCCGAGAAGCGCTAAGAAGATCGCAGCGTCTGTCCACTCGTTTGGACGTATGGGTCACCTTCGGGTGGCCCTTCTTTTTATCTGATTTGCATGCAAGGAGGGCCTGGTATGGCCAATATGACGAGCTCGGTTTCGGCATCGCAGGTTGCCGGCGAGCTGGCGAGTGCCACGTTTGAGGAGATCCCCGCCCTCGTGGAGCATTATCGCGAGGATCCGCGCCAGCAGGTGATCAAGGCTTGTGAACGCGCCCTCAAACGCCATTCCAAAGAGGTTGCCGAGCGCGAGCGCGTCAATGACGTGTACGAGCTTATGCATGAGCTTGGTGGCGATGGCGTGGTCGTG
>CAUDYH010000191.1 GCA_958453575.1 uncultured Collinsella sp. | reverse complement strand
CCCACGCCGTTATCACCGGCGATCTGCAGCAGCTCGCCGGCAGCGAGGGACAGCAGGTAGCGCAGCGTAGCGACGATATCCTCGTCGGTAAGCACAGTGACCTCTTCCTCGGTGGTGAGGTTGAGCTTCTTGTTGACCTTGTAACGACCGACGCGGGCCAGATCGTAGCGCTGCGGGTTGAAGAGCAGGCCCTCGAGCAGGCTGCGGGAAGCATCCACGGTGGGAGGCTCGCCCGGGCGCAGGCGACGGTAGATCTCGATGAGGGCGTCCTCGCGGGTGAGGGCGGTGTCGCGCTCCAGGGTGCGCTTGATCACATCGGAGTTGCCGAGCAGCTCGATGATGTCGTCGTTGGTGACGGCGATGCCAAGGGCGCGCAGGAACATCATGGCGCTCTGCTTGCGCTTGCGGTCGATGGAGACCATGAGCTGGTCGCGCTTGTCGACCTCAAACTCAAGCCAGGCACCGCGGGACGGGATAATCTGGGCCTTGTAGATCTGCTTGCCCGAATCCATCTCGGAGCTGTAGTACACGCCCGGGGAGCGGACGAGCTGCGAGACGACGATACGCTCGGTACCGTTGATGATGAAGGTGCCCTGATCGGTCATCATGGGGAAGTCGCCCATGAAGACGAGCTGCTCCTTGATCTCGCCGGTCTCCTTGTTGGTGAGACGGACGTCGGTCAGAAGCGGAGCCTGATAGGTCATATCCTTCTCGCGGCACTCCTCGACGGTGTGCGCGGGGTCGCCGAACTGATGCTCGCCGAAGGTAACCTCGAGAACATGGTTCTGGCTCTGGATTGGGCTGGATTCCTTGAACGCCTCACGAAGACCCTCGTCCTTAAAACGCTCAAAGGATTCCCTTTGAACAGAGATAAGGTTGGGGAGCTCCATGGCCTCCGGGATTTTCCCGAAGCTGACGCGCTTGCGCTCAGTGGCAGTGTATGCGTAGGTCACCAGGTTTTTCCTCCTTCACGGAAATGCTCGGTGGGTTGGCGAGGCATAGCTTCGCCAGTTATCGCAACCTAATAGTTTATCAGGTACCGACCGTTGGGCAAGAAAAGCCTTGACGCGATTGAGTTTTTGGAGTAGCAAAGTTTTTCGACAGAAAAACTGCAGGTAGATAGGTATGTATCGAACACCTGTTCATATATTTTCTGTGAACAGAGAGCCGGCGATCGCAGCTCTTATAAAAAACGGGTGCAGACCGAAGTCCGCACCCGTAAATATCGATGCCCGAAGGCTTATTTGCGCATCAAGCCGCCGCGCTCGTCGATGGCGTCCCAGAAGGCGCCGGCAAAGCGAGGATCGCTTGCAGCCATGAGGGCGTTGGTGGCCATCCAGCCAGAGGGGGTGCCGGTATCGTAGCCCGACAGCGGGTCGATGACGACAGCGTACATGGCCTCGCGGTCGAGCGAGCGGGCCATGGCGTCGGTCAGCTGGATCTCGCCGCCCTTACCGGCCTGCTGATCGGCCAGCAGGTCCATAACCAGCGGGCTCAGCAGGTAGCGACCGACGATGTACAGGTTGGACGGAGCCGCCTCGGGAGCAGGCTTCTCGACCAGACCGCCGATGCGCCAGACAGCGCCAGGCTCGGCATCGGCAACGCCCTCGGCGCCCTCGAGCGAACCGACGCGCTCGCCGGCGATAACGCCGTAGCGGCTAACTTCCTCGGGCGAGCAAGCAGCAACGGCGATAACCGAAGCGCCACCGTGCTCCTTGGAGACGGCGAGCATCTTGTCGCAGATGTCGCGGTTGGGCACAACGTAGTCGCCCAGAAGAACCAGGAAGTTCTCCCCTGCCACAGCGTCGGCAGCAGAGCGAATGGCGTGACCGAGGCCCTTGGGCTCATACTGATAACGGAAGTCGACCGGCATACCGCCCGCATGGGCGACGGCGTCGGCATAAGCATCCTTACCGCGCTCGCGCAGCAGGTTCTCGAGCGAACGATCGGGCTGGAAATAGCTCAGCAGCTCGGGCTTACCGGGAGAGGTAACGATGATGGCATCGTCGACCTCCTCGGGGTCGAGTGCCTCCTCAACGACATACTGAATGACCGGCTTGTCGAGCACCGGCAGCATCTCTTTGGGCGTGCACTTAGTGCCAGGCAGAAAACGCGTGCCAAGACCGGCGGCGGGGATGATTGCCTTCATGTTATTCAAGGATCCTTTCGCAGGCGCAGAATGCGCCCTATGCGTGCGGCACGGCGGCCGCAGACCAAATTGCGATACCGAAGTATCTTACCGCCGGAGACATACGTCGCCGTAAGGCAAACGCAATTCTTCAGCAGGTCAACGCAAATTATTGCTCAAATGGTGCAATTTTACGCCCCAGCGGTAACGGGATTGGCACGGCAAAGACAACGGTGTTCTGCGTGCCGAGCAATGGGAATGAGGGGCCAAAACAAAAAAGACGGGGCTCGCAATGCGAACCCCGTCTGCAAAGAAATCTGGCGAGAAAGCCTGATTACTTGAGGGTGACAGCAGCGCCAGCAGCCTCGAGCTTCTCCTTGGCAGCCTCGGCGTCCTCCTTCTTGGCACCCTCGAGAACAGCCTTGGGAGCGCCCTCGACGACCTCCTTGGCCTCCTTCAGGCCAAGGTTGGTGAGCTCACGGACGGCCTTGATGACCTGGATCTTGTTGTCGCCGAAGCCCTCGAGCACGACGTCAAACTCGGTCTTCTCCTCGGCCTCAGCAGCGCCAGCAGCAGGAGCGGCGACAACAGCGGCAGGAGCAGCGGCGGAAACGCCGAAGGTGTCCTCGATAGCCTTGACGAGCTCGGAAGCCTCGAGAAGGGTCATTTCCTTAAGAGCATCGATGATCTCATCGGTGGTAAGCTTAGC
This sequence comes from uncultured Collinsella sp., assembly GCA_958453575.1. Taxonomy (GTDB): domain Bacteria; phylum Actinomycetota; class Coriobacteriia; order Coriobacteriales; family Coriobacteriaceae; genus Collinsella. Next base: position 899 of record CAUDYH010000191.1, on the reverse strand, counting down.
CATTTCTAAGTCCTTTCGGTTTCCGTGCGGATGCACGGAGATCAGTTAAAACACGGCGCGAATGCGCCAAGGGTGCGGCGTTGCCGCCGCGGGTGAAAACAGCAACTAGGCTGCCTTCTGCTCGGAGACCTGCTGGATCGAACGAGCGAGACCAGAGGAAACGCCGTTGACGCAGACAGCGATGTCGCGAGCGAAACCGGAGATGAGACCGGCGATCTGGCCGAGAAGCTGATCCTTGGTGGGCAGCTCGGCGATAGCCTTAACATCATCAGCGGAAACGGCCTTGCCGTCGGAGATACCGCCCTTGATCTCAAGGACACCCTTGGACTTAGCGGAGAAGTCCTTAAGGGTCTTAGCGGCCTCGACCGGCTCGGTCTCGTAGAACACATAAGCGACGGGGCCGGCGAGGATCTCGTCGAGCTCGGGCTGCTCCTGGTTCTTGAGAGCGATCTTGACCAGGTTGTTCTTGTAGACCTTCATCTCGGCGCCGCACTCGCGAAGCTGATGACGCAGCTCCTGAGCCTGCTTAACCGTCAGACCGTTGTAGTTGACGACGAACAGACCGGCGTTCTCGGCGATACGGGACTCGATCTCTGCAACCTTGTCGATTTTGTACTGCTGGGGCATGAATTACACCTCCTCGAATTCTTTCCGGGCACGGTCCGCCACAAGGACGTGACGGGGGCATGTCCAAAAAGAAAGCCCCCGCGCTGCATGAGCGACGGGGGCGAGAAGACATATCTACTCGACCACCTCGGCTGGCGGGATATCCCATTAAGCTCGCGGGCGATGCCCGTTTGCACCGGCTGTCTCTGGCAGCGGATTCGTGCGTGAACCGAAAATATTATGGCGGGGACCCCGGCGTCGGTCAACGGAAAACCGGGCTGCACACAATTCCA
>CAUDYH010000190.1 GCA_958453575.1 uncultured Collinsella sp. | reverse complement strand
GACGACATATTTATATCCAAAATCAGTCCATACTTCCACCTCGCCCCCGAACGGTCAACAAAGTGCGATGAACGGTATATCGCATGTGATTCCCCCATGACGCACTTCGGCGCTCTAAAGTAACTTTTCTAAGGTAAACGCTCTTTTTCCTATAAATTATCCCCCATCGCATCTATAAATCCATGATTCAGATTTGCATAGGTAAAACGGTTTTATGTATATAAATGAAGCTAGCTCACGTTTTGGACCGAATTCGATGATATTCAGCTCACCATCATTCTTATTCACGCATCCCTATCAGTTGAGTGAGAATATTGAACGCTAGCAATAGCGTCGCGAGCGTTAGTTCTATGGCCGGGCATCGTAAGAAATAGGTAAAGATACCGTTCACGCGATACGTCCGTGCCAGCGGTCAACTAAATTGAGACAATAGAATATAGAGTTAGGCTATCGTCCCCTGCGGGGACTGAACGGACGGATGCATATGCCGAGCAAAATCGAAAAGAAGCAAAAGGCCGCCAAGTTGCGCAAGCCGCCGCGTGATTTTTCGTATACGCAAAACCGAGAGCTTAGCTGGCTGCGCTTTGATAACCGCGTGCTTGACGAGGCCTTCGACGAGACCGTCCCGCTGTTTGAGCGCCTCAAGTTCGTGTCGATCTTCGAGTCCAACCTCGACGAGTTTCTCATGGTGCGCGTGGGCGGCCTGTCCGACCTGGCAGAACTCAAAAAACAGCCCGTGGACAACAAGAGCAATATGACCGCCTCCGAACAGGTCGATGCCGTCATGGCCGAAATGCCCGGACTCCTTACCCGTTGGGAGTCCATCTTCAAGAGCATCGAGGGCAAACTCGACGCCCTGGGCGTTCACCGCGCTCGTATCGATTCGCTTACGCCCGAGGAACGCACCTTTGTCACCCGCTACTTCCAGGCCTACGTGTCACCGGTCATCTCGCCGCTGGTCATTGACCCGCGCCACCCCTTCCCCAACCTGCGCAACGGCGCGCTCTATCTGGCCTGCGGTCTGGACGGCGTTACGGACGAGGAGAGCCTGCTGGGCCTTATCGAGATTCCCGCCTCGATGAACCGCGTGGTCGAGATTCCCTCGCCCACCGGCACCTACTCCTACATCTTGCTCGAGGACGTCATCCTTGCCTGCCTGGACAGCTGCTTTGGCTCCTATAAGCCGCTCGACCGCGCTCTGATCCGCGTCACCCGCAATGCCGATATCGACCCGGACGGCGAGGGCGTCGAGGAGGAAGAGGATTACCGCCAGCACATGAAGCGCATCCTCAAGAAGCGTCTGCGCCTGCAACCGGTGGTGCTTGCCGTCTCCGGTTCGCTCGAGAAGGCGACGCTCAAGACCATCCGCAAAGCGCTCGATCTTTCGCGCCGCTCGGTTTTTACCTGCGATATCCCACTCGACCTGGGCTACGTCTTTGGCATCGAGGGCAAAATTCCCGAGCACCTGCGCAACGAGCTCCTCTTTACGCCGTTTAAGCCGCAGCCCAACCCCACCATCGACATGTCCCGCTCCATTCGTGAGCAGGTGCTGCAGGGCGACAAGTTGCTCTTTTACCCCTACGAGGCCATGAATCCGTTCCTGGACCTGGTACACGAGGCCGCATACGACCCCGAGTGCATCTCGCTACGCATCACGCTCTACCGCGTGGCCAAGCAGAGCCGCCTGTGCGAGTCGTTGATCGATGCCGCCGAGAACGGCAAAGAGGTCACGGTGCTCATGGAGCTCCGTGCCCGCTTTGACGAGCAAAATAACATCGAGTGGGCAGAGCGTCTGGAAGAAGCGGGCTGCACCGTCATCTATGGCTCCGAGGGTTTTAAATGCCACTCAAAGATCTGCCAGCTTACCTATCGCGAGGGTATGGCGCTCACCCGACTCACGCTTTTGGGTACCGGCAACTTTAACGAGAAGACGGCCAAGCTCTACAGCGACTTTATGCTCATGACCGCCCATCCCGGCATCGGCGAAGACGCCAACCTGTTCTTCCGCAACCTGTCGCTGGGCAACCTGCGCGGCGACTACCGCTTTTTGGGCGTGGCGCCCGTCGGCCTTAAGCCGCTCATCATGCGCGGTCTGGACCGCGAGATACAACGTGCGCTCGCCGGCGAGCCCGCCCGCGTGTTCTTTAAGCTCAACTCGCTCACCGACCGCGAGGTCATCGACAAGATCTCCGAGGCATCGTGTGCCGGCGTGCGCGTGGACATGATCATCCGCGGCATCTCGTGCCTGAAGCCCAACATTGCGGGCAAGACCGAAAACGTGCACGTACGTTCTATCGTCGGACGTTTCTTGGAGCACGCGCGCGTCTATGCCTTCGGCGTGGACTCGGACATGATCTACCTGAGTTCTGCCGACATGATGACGCGCAACACCGAGCATCGCGTAGAAATCGCCTTCCCCGTGCTCGACCCCACCTGCCGCGCGCTGGTGCACGAGTACATGGGCGTGCAGCTGCGCGACAACGTGAAGGCACGTAGCCTGACGAGCGACGGCACCTGGGTTCCCGTAGAGCGAAAAGAGGGTGAGAAGCCCTTTAACTCGCAGGAGTTCCTGTTGGAGCGCGCTTATCGCAACGCCGAGTCCGCAGCCGTGGCTTCGGAGCCCGTCGCCAAAGCAAAACCGGAATCCGCACCTGTTCTGGGCCCCAAGCCCAAGCCCCAGGCGGACGTTCCCAAGGTCCAGAAGGTCCAGGCAACCGTCATTGAACCCGACCTGGAATCCGAACCCGAGCCTGCGCCCCAGCCCCAGCCTCAGCCGCAGACCGTCAAGTCCGCGCCCCATGCAAGCGCCCGCCGCGAGAAACCCGCCGGCAAGACCAAGGCCATCGAGCGCCATCGCCCCGGCCGCGTGCGTATGGGTCTGGGCCTGATCGGCTTAGGCCTTAAGACGCTCATTACCGGCAAGACGAAATAGACGTTTGTAGAAGCGCCCCGCATTTGAGGAAAGCCTCGGATGCGGGGCGCTTTTCCCTGCTACCATGGTTGCGGACAACAACGCGAATGACGGGCAGGAATATGAAGCTCACCATAGAATCGATGACGTATGGCGCCGACGGGCTGGCGCACGCCGACAACGGCAAGGCCGTCTTTGTGCAGGGCGCCGTGGCAGGCGACACCGTCGAGGCCGAGGTCGTACAGGACGGCAAGTCGTTCATGCGCGCCCGCACCACCGAGATTCTGGAGCCAAGCCCCGATCGCATTCAGCCTCCCTGCCCCTTCGTGGGCATCTGCGGCGGCTGCTCGTGGGGCAATCTCTCACGCAAGGCTCAGCTTGACGCCAAGGAGCAAAACCTGCGCTCCACGCTCGAACGCATCGGCAAGTTCACCCCCGAGCAAGTCGACGAGCTGGTGCAGCCCATCCGCCACACCAAGGACGATTGGGGCTACCGCAATAAAATTGAGCTCGAACCGACCGTTGTAAACGGCCGCGTGCGTCTTGGCATGCACGGCGTCGATCCCAGCAAGATTGTGACCGTCGATTCGTGCCCGTTGTTCGACAAACGCTTCCCCAAGGCACTCAAATCGGTTGTCGGCGCGCTCAATTATCTGAGCGGCAGCCACGACCTGGGCTTGGAGCGCGTGGGCATTCGCGCCTCGCGTCGCACCAAGGCACTCGAGGTGGCGCTCTGGACGCCTACGGGCTCTTTCCCGCGCTCACAGGTCTCGCGCGTGCTGGCAGACGCCGCACACCCCACGAGCATAGTGCGCGTTATGAGCAAGGGTG
>CAUDYH010000189.1 GCA_958453575.1 uncultured Collinsella sp. | reverse complement strand
CGCCCATGGCAAGGGCGAGCGTCATGTGGTAGTCGTAGACGATGCCGCCGTCGGAGCACACGGGCACGTAAACACCGGTCTCCTCGTAGTACTCGTCACGGGCGCGGCAGACGTCGATCAGCGCGGTGGCCTGGCCACGACCGATACCCTTGGTCTCGCGAGTGATGCAGATGGAACCGCCGCCGATACCGACCTTGATGAAGTCGGCACCGCAGTCGGCCAAGAAGCGGAAGCCCTCGGCGTCGACGACGTTACCGGCACCGACCTTGACGTCCTCGCCGTAGTTGGCGCGAATCCACTCGATGGTGCGCTTCTGCCACTCACTGAAGCCCTCGGAGGAGTCGATGCACAGGACATCGGCGCCAGCCTCGATGAGCAGCGGCACGCGCTCGGCATAGTCGCGGGTGTTGATACCGGCGCCGACCATATAGCGCTTGTCGTTATCGAGCAGCTCGTTGGGGTTGGTCTTGTGGCTGTCGTAGTCCTTGCGGAAAACGATGCCCATAAGGTGATCGTTGTCGTCGACGATCGGCAGGGCGTTGAGCTTGTTGTCCCAAATGACGTCGTTGGCAACCTTGAGGCTGATGTTCTTGTCGCCCACGATGAGCTGCTCGCGCGGGGTCATGAACTCGGAGACCTTCTTCTGGTGGTCATCGCGGCTGGGACGATAGTCACGGCTGGTGACAATGCCCAGGAGCTTGCCCTTGGGAGTGCCGTCGTCGGTGACCGGCATGGTGGAGTGGCCGGTCTTCTCCTTGAGCTCGATGACCTGCTCCATGGTCATGTCGGGTGTCAGCGTGGAATCGGACTGAACGAAGCCGGCCTTGTGATCCTTGACGGCCTTGACCATAGCGGCCTCGGACTCGGCGCTCTGGGAACCGTAAATGAAGGACAGGCCACCCTCGGTAGCGAGCGCGACACCCATGTCGACGCCCGAGACGGATTGCATGATGGCGGAAACCATGGGGATGTTCAGGGTGATTGCCGGCTTCTCACCGCGCTTAAAGCGGGTTAGCGGCGTCTTGAGAGAGACGTTGTTGGGGATGCACTGCGAGGACGAGTAGCCAGGGACCAGCAGATACTCCGAAAACGTGTGGGACTCACCGGGAAAGAACGTAGCCATGTTTCTCCTTTTTCCATGCGACCGGTCGGCTGCAGGCCTCGTAGGACCCAGCCCAACCTTGGGCGCCCAATACTGGGGAAGTATCTTAACGCACTTTGACTGCTACAATGCATGATTTAAGAAGAGCACACGAGGGTTTGACGCACGCTTTGCGTTTGCCCAGCAAACGCTTTAGCGGGGAGACGTAAGGCACATGGAGTACAAGACGACGGCAAAGTTGGTCATTCAAGCGTGCGACAAAGATCTGCCGGGCGTGTTTGGTCACGGCTGCGTCTTGTTGCTGCAGGGTATTGCCCGCGAGCACTCGCTCAACCGCGCCGCCAAAAGCATGGGCATGGCCTATTCCAAGGCTTGGCGCATTGTGAACGAAGCCGAAGGGCAGCTGGGATGCAAACTCATCGAGCGCGACGGCGCCCGCGGATCCACGCTCACGCCTGCCGGCGAGCGCGCCATAGCGGTCTACGAGGAGCTGCAGGCCGACATAAACCAAGTCATTGCCACCAAAGCCGACGCCCTCATCGCCAGCATCAAAGAGTAGCCAATTTGGGACGGGGCCTTTTTTAGCTACCATCCAGAGCATTCTTGACTCATAGCAAAAAATGACATTGGGTAGCTAAAAAAGCCCCGTCCCAAATTAGCTACTTGCGGAGGGCGTTGTCTAGGGCGGCTGCCGCGACCAGGGGGTTGTCGGTGCCGGCGAAGAGGCGGATGGTGCTCCCCTGCTTACCTCGCGGAGCAGAGAGGCGCGTCGTTGCGCCGCCGGCGGGCGATGTGCGAAACTCCCCCGGCAAAGCATCGAACAGCTCTCCCGCGCTACGCTCAATAAGGTCAAATTCAACTGCTGGCCCAAATCCGTGCTCCAGGATTCCCGTTGCAACAGCATGGTCAGGATGCGAGCTCAGCCCGGGATAGCGCACGTTGCGCACCATTTCGTTGGCGGCCAGATACTCGGCCAGCGCACGGGCGCGGTCGAAATGCTCCTGCATGCGGGCATCGAGCGTGTCCAGCCCCCGCTCCAGCACACCCGCCTCCTCGGTAGAAAGGTCGAGTGACAAAGCACGGCAACCCGCAAACAACGCATTCGCGCACTCGGCAGCAGCATCCACATGATGGCGCTTGAGCTGCGAACGCGCCACCGAAGCGGCAACGAGCTTGCGCGGAGCCTTGCCGGCGCACACGCGATCGAGCGCCTCGAGCGACAGCGTAGCACCCAGCCGCAGCGAATCGCAGCCAAAAGCCGACGCCACGGTGTTGTCTACAACCAGCAGCGCATGGGCCTCACGCGCCGCCCGACCCAGAGCGCGCAGATCGGGCACACGCAGACCAAACCCGCCGATGGAGTTCACAAACCACCACAGGTGCGGACCCTCGGCATCAAACGAAGCATCAAAGCCCTCGGACGCAGCGGCAAACGCCTCGGCGGACGGCGAGCCCACCAGCGCGACATCGCAGCCATCAAAGCCGCACGCAAACGCATCGGCAAAGTCGTCCGCAAAGGCCACCAAGCGGTCACCGGGACGCACAATCCCCAGCTGCGACAGCGCTGCTGGCACATGCGAGCCCGCGAGCAACCGCGCTTCACGCGCGCCGGTCCTCAAAGCCCAGGCCTCTTCTAGCTGCTGTACGCCCATGCGGTACCGTCCCTTCAAAACAAAAACCCACGATGCGGGTGTTCCCCGCATCGTGGGCAACGGCTGCAGTATAGCGCCGATAGGCGACTGAACGCCTAAATGTTGAGCGCGCGGTAGATCACGTAAGCCTAGACATTCATCAGCTGATGGCCGAGCTTGAGCGTCTTTAAACCGCTCTCCCCCTCCACGCCATCGAGCGTATTGAGCAACATATTAGTCGCCTCGACGCCACTGGTCAGGTAGCCGTAATGCACGGTGGGAATGCCGCCCGTCAGCGCGCGCAAAAATGCGTTGTCGCCAAAACCGCTCACGCGACGCACACCCTCGCCCATGCCGCGAACCTCGTCAAGAGCGCGCAGGGCGCCGGCCGCCATAGTATCGGTCGCGCACGCGATAAGCGAAACATCGGGATCGACGGAGAGCAGTTCGCGTGCAGCGCGATAGCCCGAGTCGAGCGTAAAGGACCCCTGGCAAATCAGGCTCGAATCAAGTGCCACGCCCGCGGCGCGCAAGCCGGCCTCAAAACCACGACGACGGTCATAACCGGCGGCACGGTCTTCCTCGGCAACTCCGATGTAGGCGATCTTGCCCTCAGCACGCTTCGCGAGTGCCTGACCCAGCTCGAAAGCGGCCTCGTAATCGTCGTGATAGACGCACGCCGCGCCCTCGACATGTTGGCCGATCAACACAATGGGCACACGGCACGACTCAATCGCCCGGCGATGCTCGCCGGTAATCATAGTTGCCACCAGCACAATGCCATCGACCGGATGGTTTTGGAATAAATCGAGGTATTCGAGCTCGCGATCGGGGACGTTATCGGTATTGGCAAGAAGCATCTGGTAGCCGCGGCGGCCAAGCACCTGCCCGATGCCCGCCGTAATGCGGCTCACCGACTCGGAATTAATCTTAGGCACGATGACGCCGATGAGCTTGGTGGAACCGGTTCGCAGCGCGCGAGCCTGGCTGGATCGCACGTATCCGGTCAGCTCAATCGCCTGCTTAATGCGCTCGGCCTTGTCCGCCGAGATATACCCAC
>CAUDYH010000188.1 GCA_958453575.1 uncultured Collinsella sp. | reverse complement strand
CGATGTGAACGGCGTGTAAAGGGACGTAAAAATCGCCTCAAGGTCAACTTGAAGGTTGAGGTTCGCGGGCGTGGTTCAACAGATGGCATCCCGCCTTTGCTGCAAACACAACATATTGTGTTTTCGAACATATGCTCGGGGGTGTTTTACAACATATTGGGGGTGGAGTGGTGGGGCGGGGTGGGGGAAGGGGTGGGAAGGTGTTGAAAAATGGGGCGGTTCCCCATATTATTGATGACGTCGACAGGCGGGGTGGTTCCCCGCGTACGTGCCATCTGAGTAACCGAGGGGAGGGCGCACATGGGAATGACGGGTGCATACGAGCGCAATCTCGATGCAAAAGGTCGTCTATCCCTGCCTGCACCCCTTCGTGAGGAGCTTGGAGAGCACGTTCGCGTGTTTAAAGCCCTGGATGTCGATGCTCTGTACGTGTTCTCTGCCGAGGCCTTCGATAAGTGGGTCGAAGGACTCTTCGCGGGTCGTGAGGGCCACGAGGGTTTTAACCCGCGCGACATCAACGACCAGAAGCTCATGAGGGCGATCAACAAGCGCACCACGTCGATGGATGTGGACAGCGCGGGTCGTATCGGTCTTTCTGAGTCTCTCCGCAAGCAGGCGAACCTCGACCGCGAGGTCACGGTTGTGGGCAACTACGACCACCTTGAGGTTTGGGACCGCGCTACGGCCGATGAGGACGATGACGACGAGGCCCTGCTGGACCTCTTCTTCTCGTAAGGGCAAGGCACGAGTAACGGATGGAGCGTGGGATCTTGACACAAGAATATCGGCATGAACCTGTCATGCTCGGCGAAGTGCTTGAGTCGCTGCAGCTAAAGAGCGGCTCCGTCGTCTGCGACTGCACCCTTGGCGGTGCCGGCCATTCGGTAAAGATGGCCGCGCAGGTGGGGGAGACCGGCCTTTTGCTCGGCGTCGATCAGGACGACATGGCCCTCGAGGCCGCTGGCGCCCGTCTGGACCGCGAGGTTCCCGGCGTACCGCACCAGCTGCTGAAGGGCAACTTCGGCGACTTGGACGAGCTGCTTTGCTCGGCCGAGGTGCCCGGGGTCGATGGCTTCCTGTTCGACTTGGGCGTTTCGTCGCCGCAACTCGATATCCCTGGCAGGGGCTTTTCGTACAACGAGGACGCCCCATTGGACATGCGGATGGATCCGGGTAACAACACCTTAAACGCAGCTGAGGTCATCAACACCTATAACGAACACGACCTCGCCCGGATTCTACGCGTCTACGGTGAAGAGAAGTTCGCCTCGCAGATCGCACGTGAGATCGTGCGCCGCCGCGAGCATGAGCCGATCGAAACCACCGGCCAGTTTGTCGAGATCATCAAGGCTGGTATCCCCGCTGCCGCTCGTCGGCATGGCGGACACCCAGCCAAGAAGAGTTTCCAGGCCATTCGCATCGAGGTCAATCACGAACTCGATGTGCTCGAGCGAGGGCTTGACGCCGCCACAAGGTGGCTCAACCCGGGCGGACGCATCTGCGTCATCTCGTATCACTCGCTCGAGGACCGTATCGTAAAGAACCACTTTAAGGAGATGAGCCAGGGGTGCACGTGTCCGCCGGAGATTCCGGTGTGCGTGTGCGGCAACGTGCCGATACTCAAGGTCATCACCCGCAAACCCCTGGTTGCCCAACCCGATGAGGTTGCGCGCAACCCTCGGGCGAGATCAGCCAAGATCCGCGTGGCGCAGCGTCTGTAGACGCGACCGCGCGATATTGGACCTCCCGCTCGTACCACAAACGAAGCTTAAACACACTACCAACGTACTCGGGATGGGAGGCGGCATATCATGGGCTACAACACCTCAAACGCAGCACTCGCCTATGATATGAACGCCATGCCCGCCTATCGTGAGGCACCGCAGGCCCCCGTTGCTCCCCGCGAGCAGCGCACGCCGCGCTTTGATGTCTACACGGGCGCGGGCCGTCAGGCAAACCAGGCGGTAAGCCCGGTTTTCATGAGCGTTCTTAAAACGTTTTGCATCATTGCGGCCATCTTCATGACGATCGGTGTCGCCCGCGTGGCGCTCGCCGGCGTTACGGCCCAGGTGCTCAACAGCAACGCCGCGCTTACCAACACGCTCGAGAAGGCGACCGACGAGAGCTCCGACCTGGAGGTCATGCATTCGGTCTATGGTGCCGACACGCGCATTCGCGACCTTGCGGGCGCTTATGGCATGGTGGAGCCCAGCGAGAGCGTTACACTTGACTTTTCGCAGGATGCAGCCGCGGGCGCCAACGCGACCGCGACCGCTCAGTAGCAAGACGGTAGCTGAGTATGACAAATGACTATCGCCGCGGATCCGATGGGGGCCGCGGTTCTGGACGTCCCTCGTCGCGGGGACGTTCTGGTTATCAAGGAACGGGTCGGCAATCTTACAACGCCGGGCAGTCCCGTGGCAACGACCCGGCGTCGCGACTTCGCGGCTCGGGCGGCCTTCAAGTGCATAACAACAGGTCGCGCAAGAGTTCGTCGACCGAATGGCTCACAGGCGCGCCTCTGCCTCGCCGCAAAGCCGTCATGGGATTCATTGGGTTTGGCTTGGGCTTGGGCGTCTTTCGCCTTGCCGACTATCAAATTGTCGAAGCCGATAAACTGCGCGAGCGTGCCGATGCGCGCCGCCTGCTTGCGCAGACCCTCTATGCCAAACGCGGCACCATCTACGACCGCAACGGCATCGTGCTCGCGTCGTCGGTCGAATGTCGCAACATCGCCGTGAACCCGCAATTTGTCGAGGATGTCGACAAGACGGTGTCGGCGCTGGTCAAGGCAACTGGGATCGATAAAAAGACCTGCCGCAAGCTCGTCGAGTCCGATGGCACCTGGGTGTATATCAAGCGCCAGGTGGACGAAGACGATGCTGCGGCGCTGGAGAAGAAGAACCTGCCCGGCGTGCTTTTTGAGCAGGCCATGAAGCGCGTATATCCATACGGCAATCTGGCATCGCAGGTGCTGGGTGTAGTGAATGTAGACAACGACGGCTTGACGGGTCTCGAGAAGCAGTACAACAAGCTTTTGACCGGAACGAACGGCTCGCTGGTGCGCGAGCGCGCGAGGGACGGCAGCTATATCGCGGGCGGTGCCTATAAAAAGGTGGCTGCGGTCGACGGCGTTGATATCGTGACGACGCTCGACGTCAATATCCAGCGTGCGGCCGAGGATGCCCTGGCAGAGGCAGTTGAGAAGACTAAGGCCAAGAACGGCTCGGCGCTGGTCACCGATCCTACGACAGGCGAGATCTTGGCAGCCTGCTCGTATCCGACTTACGACCAGACCGATCTGGAAAACGCCAAGACCGAGGATATGAACTTGCGCCTGGTCACCGACGCCTACGAGCCCGGCTCGGTCTTTAAGACGCTCGTGGCGGGCGCCGGCTTCGACTTGGGCGTCGTGCGATCGAGTACGTCGTTTGAGGTGCCGGCGAGCATCAAGGTGGGCGACGATACCGTCACCGATGCCGACAAGCGCGACTATGCCATGACCATGGATGTGCGCGAGATGATGCGCCGTTCGTCCAACGTGGGCTTTGTCCTGGTGGGGCGCAAGATCGGTGCCGACGACTTTGCCGCCTATGTGGACAAGTGGGGCATCGGTCACAGCTCGGGTGTCGATTTTCCGGGCGAGAGCCTGGGCATCGTCAAGGAGCGTGACCAGTATGACGGCGCCACGCTGGGCTCGATGAGCTTTGGACAGGCGCTGTCTGTCTCGCCGATTGAGGTCGCACGTGCCGTGGGCGGCATCGCCAACGGCGGCGTGATGATGACCCCGCACTT
>CAUDYH010000187.1 GCA_958453575.1 uncultured Collinsella sp. | reverse complement strand
TGGGTTTCTCGCGTATGCACGTGTTCCGCTACAGCAAGCGTCCCGGTACCCTTGCTGCCGACATGCCCGACCAGGTGCCACCCGAGGTTATGGCCGAGCGCAGCCGCCGTATGCGGGCCGCCGCGCAGGAGCTCGCTATTGCCGACGCTCGTCGTCGCGTGGGCACGGTCGAGCGTGCCGTGCTCGAGTATGGTGACAACCTGACGCTTGGTTCGTTCCATCATGCCCGTCTTGACGATACCTGTGGACTTACAGCCCCGTGCCTGCTCGATGTTGCTATCATCGGAGTCGATGATTCCGGCTTGGTCCATGCACGCAGGGAGGTCCATGGAAGCCTCGAAGATTAGACTTACCGTTCCCGAGGGTATTGACCCCTCGCGTGTTTTGGGCGCCGGCGATGGCGTCCTTCGTGCGCTCGAGAGCTTGGTTCGCGCCCACGTGGTCGCCCGTGGCGACAGCATCGCCGTGAGCGGTGACCCGGACGAGGTCGAGCTCGTGGCGCGCTTTTTCGAGCATACTTTTCGTGAGGCGGCCGCCGGACGCACGCTGTCTGCCGACGATGTCTCTCGCTGCCTGGCCGTCTTGCGCGACGGTGAGCACGAGGCTACGTCGCTTCGCGATGACGTGCTGCTTTCGTATCGCGGCCGTGTCATTCGCCCCAAGACGCTCGGTCAAAAGCGCTATGTGGATGCCATCCGCTCGCATACCATCACGTTTGGCCTGGGTCCTGCCGGTACCGGTAAGACCTATCTGGCCATGGCGCTCGCCGTTGCCGCGCTCAAGCGTCACGAGATGGGCCGTCTGATCTTGACGCGTCCGGTTGTCGAGGCGGGGGAGAACCTGGGCTTTTTGCCCGGTACCCTCGAGGAAAAGATCGATCCTTACATGCGTCCGCTCTACGACGCCCTTTTTGACATGATGGATCGCGAGCGCACCGATGAGCTTATGGAGCGTGGCGTGATCGAGATCGCCCCGCTTGCCTACATGCGCGGCCGCACGCTGAGCGATGCCTTTGTGGTGCTCGACGAGGCGCAAAATACCACGCCCGAGCAGATGAAGATGTTCCTGACGCGCCTGGGTTTTAACTCCAAGTTTGTGATTACCGGCGACCTGAGTCAGCGCGACCTGGTGGGCCGTCGTGGCGGTCTTGCCGACGTTGAGCAGATTTTGGGCCGTGTCGACGATGTCGCATTTTCTCACCTCGAGCGTGCCGACGTGGTACGCCATGCCTTGGTGGGGCGTATCGTCGAGGCATACGATGCTTATGATGATGTACGCGAGAAGCGCGTGCGCGACCGAAAGGAGTCCCGTTGAGTGTATTGATCAGCAACGATGCCGAGCTCGATACGCTGCTCGACGCGCGGGAGGTAGAGCACATCTGCGAGGTTGTGCTTGCCGCCGAGGGCGTTGAGCGTGAAGTCGAGATTTCCCTTTCGTATGTCGACGAGGACGAGATGCACGAGCTCAACCACGAGTGGCGCGGTATCGACCGCACCACCGATGTCCTCTCGTTTGAATGCGACTCGGCCTTTGACGAGGATATTCCCGCCGACGAGACGCTCGAGCTCGGCGATATCATCTTGGCCCCGCAGGTCATTGCCCGTCAGGCCTCCGGCTTTGGCAATAGCCCTGCCGACGAGTGTCGCCTGATGCTCGTTCATGGCATGCTGCACTTGCTGGGGTATGACCATATCGAGGATGACGAGGCCGAGGTCATGGAGGCCCGCGAGGACGCCATCCTGCGCGATCTGGCGCTCGAGCGCGGCGAGGACCCCAAGCTGGTCCACGTCGGCCCCATCACCAACCACGCCCACGACTAGGAGCCGTTTATGATTCCCGGATCGAACAAGGACCATCCGTCCTTCTTAAAGTCGTTCTCCTATGCCATGGAGGGCTTCGTCACCGCCGTCAAGACCGAGCGCAACATCAAGGTTATGCTCGTGGCGGGCGTGTGCACCGTCATTGCCGGCTGCATCGTGGGGCTCGATATTGCCGAATGGGCCACGGTTATCATCTGCTGTGGCCTGGTGATTCACGGCGAGCTGTGCAACACCGCCATGGAGGCGATCGTCGACCTGGCGACCCAGGAGCTCCATCCTCTGGCAAAGCGTGCGAAAGATATCGCCGCCGCCTCCGTATACGTACTTTCCATCACCGCCGCGATTGTGGGATTGCTGGTATTTGCCCACGCACTCGACTTTATTTAGAAAGGGATTTCCATGTCCGACACTATGCAGCCTATCGATGAAACTCTGGATGACGAGTCCCTGGATGCGGTGGATACCGAAGCGGCCGAGGCATACGAGGAGATCGAGGAGTTCGACCCGTTTGAGGGCATGAGCGACGAGGAACTCGACGCCCTGTGCGACGAGGACGATAGCCTCGTGGGCTTTGGCGACGTTGAGCCCGGTTTCCGCAGCGGCTTCGTGGCGCTTGTCGGCCGCCCCAACGCCGGCAAGTCCACGCTGCTCAACGCCTGCTATGGCAAAAAGGTCGCCATCACCTCGCCGGTGGCCCAGACGACCCGCCGCCGCATGCGCGCCGTCGTCAACCGTCCCGGCTACCAGCTGGTCTTTGTCGATACCCCGGGTATTCACAAGCCCAAGGACGGCCTGGGGTCCGAGCTGAACAAGAGCGCGTTGTTCGAACTGAACGATGTCGACGTCGTCGCGTTTTTGATTGATGCCACCAAGCCGATCGGCAGGGGAGACGCCTGGGTTGCCGAGCGCGTCAAAAACGCCCGTTCCAAGAAGGTCCTGGTGCTCACCAAGGCCGATGAGGCCGACCCCGCACAGGTCATGGAACAACTTAAGGCAGCCCACGAGCTCATGGAATATGACGATGAGATCGTGACGTCGTCGGTCAAGAACTTCAACGTCGATGCCTTCATCGAGACCGTTGCGCGCTTTTTGCCCGAGGGTCCGCGTTGGTTCCCCGAGGACATGGGCACCGACGCTTCCGACGAGACGCTCGTTGCCGAGTTTGTGCGCGAGAAGGTCTTGCGCCGCACTCGTGATGAGATCCCGCACTCCGTTGGCGTGATTTGCGATGCGCTCGAGCAGACCAAGAAGGTGCTGCGCGTGCATGCCACCATTTACGTCGAGCGCGAGGGGCAGAAGGGCATCATCATCGGCAAGGGCGGCGAGATGATCAAGCATATCGGTATCGACGCCCGACGCGATCTTGAACGCATTTTTGGCACGCAGGTCTTTTTGGAGCTGGACGTGAAGGTCAAGGCCGGCTGGCGTGACGACGAGGCCCAGATTCGCCGCTTTGGCTACAACGCCGAGGACTAAGGACGCGCGGCGCGCATGGCAGGCTCCCGGACATATCGCACCAAGGTGCTCGTCCTCGACAAGACGAAGCTCAAAGAGACCGACCTGATCTTGACGATGCTTGACGAGCGGGGGCGGCAGGTTCGTGCCGTGGCAAAGGGCGCCCGCAAACCCGGCGGACGCCTGGCTGCGCGCTGCGAGCTGTTCTGTACGGTCGATATGCTGCTCGCACATGGACGGTCACTCGACGTGGTTTCCCAGGCCGAGCTTATGGAGGCGCCGCTCGGCGCTGCGCCCGATTACGAGACGACCTGCGCCGCAAGCGCGATCGCCGAGGTTGCGCGCGTGTGCTCGTTCGAGGACGCCGAGGACCCGTTTACCTTTGCCATCACGCAGCGAGCGCTTGCCCTGGTGGGCAGCGGGCTTGACACGGCGCATATGGACCTACTTGTGGCGGCATATGTCTTTAAGCTGCTGTCGCACGTTGGCTATCGACCCGATTTTTCGGCCTGCGTGCTGTGCGGAGACCCCAT
>CAUDYH010000186.1 GCA_958453575.1 uncultured Collinsella sp. | reverse complement strand
TTGCCAAGCTGGTAAAGGCACTGTCCGCCAAGTTCCAGTACGTCATCTTCGATGCTCCCCCGGTCGGCACCTTCATCGATGCTGCCGAGATTGCCAGCCTGACCGACGGCGCGCTGTTCGTGGTGCGCGAGAACTTTACCAAGCGCGAAGAGGCGCTCAACGCCATCGGTCAGCTTAAGAAGTCCGAGAAGGTCAAGCTCATCGGTACCGTCATGAATTACTGTGAGACCGAGACCAGCGAGTACTACTATTCTTACTACACCAAGGACGGTAAGAAGGTTAAGAAGGGCTCCGACAATCAGGGGACTTCCAAAAAGGGCATCTTCACCAACCGAGCAAACGTTTAGTTGATTAAGGCTGACCTATGCGTGACATTCATTGCCATATCTTGCCGGGTGTAGACGACGGCGCCGCCGATCTCGATGAGAGCTTGGCGATGCTCGAGGCTGCCAAGCGGGCCGGTGTAACCAGAATCGTTTGCACTCCTCACTGCCGTGATCCCTATTTTGATTACGACAAGATGTGGGATGCCTTTGAGCTGCTGCGTGATAACGCTGACGGTTTTCCGCTCCAGATGGGCTTCGAGGTCAACCATCGAAAGCTCGTTGAGCTTGGTATCGATGCCGCGGAGCACTTGCATTTCGATGGGACTAATGAGTTCCTGCTCGAGCTTTCGACGCATGCCGATGCGTATGCGTTTAGAGAGTACGAGAACACGATTTACGATTTGCAGTGCCGTGGCTACCAGGTGATCATCGCTCATCCTGAGCGCTATCGTGCGGTTCAAAAGGATGTAAGCGTGGCGGAGCGCCTGGTCGATATGGGCTGCAAGCTGCAAGCTTCGGCGGACTTTATTGCCGGCGGTCGCTTTGGTCGCGAGAAAAAGCCGGCACAGCGCCTGTTCGATCAGAACCTGTACAGCTTCATCGCGAGCGATGCCCATAACGTGGGTCATTACGATTGCCTGGCGAAGGCTCGCGCGAAGTTTAGCGTGCGCGGAGCTCATTTTCGCTAAAATCTGTCCCTAACGTTCGCATTGAATGAAAGGGCAGCATGGATATCCAACTTAAGACGGGATGCTTTGATGACGCGGCGTTGGTGCGCCGCGTCGTTTTTATGGACGAGCAGGGCTACGAGAATGAGTTCGACGCTATCGACGAGGATCCGAACTGCATTCATGTGACGCTCTATGTAGACGGCGAGCTTGCCGGTTGCTCGCGCGTGTTTCCCGAAGAGCTTGAGCGCGCGGCTGACGCAGGGGCTCCGGTGTCGCCGGCGTGCGACTTGGACGAAGGCGTCGCGGCGGGGGAGACCTACATTATGGGGCGCGTGGCTGTGCTGCCGAGCATGCGCCGTCGCGGTCTGGCGAGCAAGATTGTCGAGGCCAGTGATACGTGCGCGCGTGATGCCGGCGCCAAGCTCATTAAGCTGCATGCGCAGGAATACGTGCTGCCGCTCTATGCCAAGGCGGGCTACACGCAGATTGCCCCGGTGGACTACGAAGACGAGGGCCAGCCCCATGCTTGGATGGCCAAGCGCGTAGATGGCAGATAGGGACGTTCCTTTCCTGCCGGCAGTCGGGGACACTCCTTGGCAATTGGCGTATCAGAGCGTTTGGACATACAGTTTTTCGATTCCGTATGTATATATGCGCGCTAATGGGTTATAAAATCTAAGTCTGGACATAGCAGGTCTGCGATGCGGCTCGGGCAACCGGGCCGTTTTTGCGGACGGGGGTAGCGCGAAAGGACTGCACATGCGTCAATTTAAGACCGAGAGCAAAAAACTGCTCGACCTCATGATCAACTCCATCTACACCAATAAGGAAATCTTCCTGCGCGAGCTTATCTCTAATGCGAGTGACGCCGTCGACAAGCTCAACTTTAAGAGCCTGCAGGACCCGAGTGTCAAGCTCGACCAGGGCGACCTGGCTATTCGCGTCTCTTTTGATAAAGACGCCCGCACCATTACCATCTCGGATAACGGCATTGGCATGACCGCCGAGGAGCTCGAGCGCAATCTGGGCACCATCGCCCATTCCGGCTCCGAGGAGTTTAAGACCGAGAACGCCGAGCAACAGGGCTCCGATGTCGACATCATCGGCCAGTTTGGCGTGGGCTTCTACTCCGCCTTTATGGTCGCCAGCCACGTGAAGGTCGTCAGCCGCGCTTATGGCGAGGACACCGCCCACGTTTGGGAGTCCGACGGTCTTGAGGGCTACACCATCGAGGATGGCGAGCGTGCTGAGCACGGTACCGATGTCATCCTGACGCTGCGCGAGAACGAGAAGCTCGACGCCGACGGCGAGGCCGAGACCTACGATCGCTTCCTGACCGAGTGGGGCCTCAAGAGCCTGATTCAGCAGTACAGCAACTATGTGCGCTACCCGATTCAGATGATGGTGAGCAAGAGCCGCCAGAAACCCAAGCCCGAGGACGCCGGCGACGACTACAAGCCCGAGTACGAGGACTATCAGGAGCTCGAGACCATCAACTCCATGACGCCGATTTGGAAAAAGCGCAGCTCCGACGTTGAGCAGAAGGATTACAACGAGTTCTACAAGTCCACGTTCCACGACTTTGACGATCCCGCGCGCACTATCAGCTTCCATGCCGAGGGTACGCTTGAGTACGATGCGCTGCTGTTTGTGCCGGGCCGCGCCCCGTTCGATCTGTACAGCAAGGACTACGAGAAGGGCCTGGCGCTCTACAGCTCCAACGTGCTGATTATGGAGAAGTGCGACGACCTGCTGCCCGACTACTACAACTTTGTCCGCGGCGTCGTGGATTCTGCCGACGTGTCGCTCAACATCTCGCGTGAGACGCTGCAGCAGAACCGTCAGCTCAAGGCCATCGCCAAGCGCGTGGAGAAGAAGATTACCGCCGATCTTGAGGATATGCGCGACAACGACCGCGAGGCCTACGAGAAGTTCTTTGAGAACTTTGGCCGCGGTCTTAAGTACGGCATCTACTCGAGCTATGGCATGAAGGCCGATGAGCTCGCCGACCTGCTACTGTTCTGGTCTGCCAAGGAGCAGAAGATGATTACCCTGGCCGAGTATGCCAAGGGCATGCCCGGGGATCAGAAGGCCATCTACTACGCCGCCGGCGACTCGCGTGAGCGCTTGGCCAAGATGCCCGTGGTAAAGGGTGTGCTCGACCGCGGCTATGACGTGCTGTTGCTGACGCAGGATGTGGATGAGTTCACGTTCCAGGCTATGCGTGAGTACGTTGCCGCCGATATGCCTAAGATCTACGAGGACGACGCCGCCCGCGAGGCTGCCGAGAAGGCCGTTGCCGACGGTGCCGAGCCCGAGGTCGAGGATCGTCACCTGGAGCTCAAGAACGTCGCGACTGGCGATCTTGATCTGGCGACCGAGGACGAGAAGAAGGAGGCCGAGGACGCCACCAAGGAGAACGAGGACCTCTTTAGCGCTATGAAGGAGGCACTCGGTGACAAGGTCGAGAAAGTTGCCGTCTCCGCGCGCCTGACCGATGCCCCCGCTTGCATCACCACCGAGGGCCCGCTTTCGCTTGAGATGGAGAAGGTGCTCCAGAAGGGACCCGAGGGCGCGCCCGACGGCATGCCCAAGAGCCAGCGCGTGCTCGAGCTCAACGCCAAGCACCCGGTCTTCGACAAGCTTGTCGCTGCCCAGAAGGCAGGCGACGCCGACAAGATCAAGCAGTACTCCGGTCTGCTCTATGACCAGGCTCTGCTGGTCGAGGGCATTCTCCCCGAGGACCCCGTTGCCTTCGCGGCGGCTGTCTGCGAGCTGATGTAACTAGGGGGTTACGCGGTTCTACGAACCGCGTAACCACTC
>CAUDYH010000185.1 GCA_958453575.1 uncultured Collinsella sp. | reverse complement strand
ACCGCTACCTGGACATCAACTGCTCGGTCATGACGCCCAACGACGGTCGTATGGAAAACA
The DNA here is from genome assembly GCA_958453575.1 of uncultured Collinsella sp. Taxonomy (GTDB): domain Bacteria; phylum Actinomycetota; class Coriobacteriia; order Coriobacteriales; family Coriobacteriaceae; genus Collinsella. The sequence goes on along the minus strand of CAUDYH010000185.1, from coordinate 3,787 downwards.
CGCTGGCCATGTGCGAGAAGTATCATGTCGATGGCGTGGTGGAGAGCGTGCTGCAGGCCTGCCACACCTTTAACGTGGAGAGTGCGCGCATGCAGGAGGCTGTCGAGGGTGCGGGTATTCCGTATATGAAGATCGAGACCGACTACAGCAACGGTGACATGGGCCAGATTGAGACCCGTATCGCCGCCTTTATCGAGACGCTCTAGCTTCCTCAGGCACCGGATCTTGCCCCTCAAACCGTCGCTTGCGTACCAAAGTACGCTACGCTCCTCTTCCGGGGCAACCTCCGGCACCTGAGAAACCTAGAGCTAAGGCGCCTGAACTCGCCACTGTCTTTGATGTTTTGATGAGGAGAGAGCCATGATAGGGATCGGGATTGATATCGGGTCTACGGCGGCTAAGGCTGCTGTGGTCGACGGGGAGGGTTCATTGGCGTGGACGTGCGTGCAGCCAACCGGGTTCTCCTCGGTCGATGCTTCCGAGCGGCTGCGCGAGGCACTGGCAGCGGCCGGCTATGGCGTGACAGCCGACGACGTGCGCGTGATCGCGACCGGCTACGGTCGTGTCGCCGTGCCCTATGCGCACAAGGTCGTGACCGAGATCACCTGCCACGGTACCGGTGCCGTGCGTCTGTTTGGTGACCATGGCACCGTGATCGATGTGGGCGGCCAGGATACCAAGGTCATTCAGCTTAAAAGTGGCCGCGTGGCCAAGTTTGCCATGAACGACAAGTGCGCCGCCGGCACGGGGCGCTTTTTGGAGATCATGGCCGACCGCCTGGGCATTTCCCAGCAGCAGATGGCCGACCTGGCGCGTTCCGGCGAGCCTACCAAGATCAGCAGCATGTGCACGGTGTTTGCCGAAAGCGAGGTCATCAGCCTGATCGGTCGCGGTGAGCCGCGCGAGAACATCGCCCGTGGTGTGATCGACAGCGTGGTCTCGCGCGTGGCGACCATGGCCGGGCAGGCGGCGGGTGCTCCGTACTACCTGACGGGAGGCCTGTGCGAGAACGCCTACGTTGTGGAGCGGTTGGGCGAGCTACTGGGGTCGCCGGTGACCACCTCGCCCCAGGCTCGCTTTGCCGGTGCCATCGGCGCGGCGATTCGCGCACAGGCGCTCAATTAATGCATCCGCCTTGGGCTCGCATTCATGCGTATACTGAGAGAAAATGATTGACCGATGAGGGGAGGTATCGATGCCTGACGATCAGATTAAGCTCACGTCTATGACTGCCGCGAGCGGTTGAGCCGCTAAGTTGGCTCCTGGAGCCCTCGCCCAGGTCCTGGGCGACTTACCCAATGTGCATAACGACAACCTGCTCGTGGGGTTCGATACCTCCGACGATGCGAGCGTCTTCCGCGTAGGGGAGAACCTGGGGCTCGTGCAGTCCATCGACTTCTTCCCGCCGATGGTCGACGACCCGTTCCTGTTTGGCCAGATCGCCGCGGCCAACTCGCTGTCGGACATCTACGCCATGGGCGGGCGGCCGAGCCATGCCATGAACTTGCTGTGCATCCCGAGCTGCCTGGGCGTTGAGGTTGCCGGCAAGATTTTGGCAGGCGGTGCCGATAAGTGCGTCGAGGCCGGTTGCTCTATCGCGGGCGGCCATACCATCAACGACGACGAGCCCAAGTACGGCCTGTCCGTGAGCGGCTTTGTCTCGCTCGACCGCATGCTCGCCAACAGCGGCGCGCGCGCTGGCGATGTCCTGTTGCTGACCAAGGCGATCGGCTCTGGCATCATCACCACGGCCATTAAGGGCGAGCTCATCGAGCAGGACGAGGCCGCAGCCATGTTTGACTCGATGCGCACCCTCAACGAGGCGCCGATTCGTCTGGCCGAGGGACTTGAGCTTCACGGCTGCACCGATGTCACGGGCTTTGGCCTGATCGGGCACGCGTGCGAGATGGCCGAGGGCTCGGGCGTGCAGGTTGAGCTTGCGTCGGGGGCGGTGCCGCTCTTTGATCAGGTGCTCGACATGGCACGTCTGGGCATTATCCCAGCGGGCTCCTACCGCAACCAGGACTTTTTTGGCCCGCGTGTGGCTGCCGACGAGGACCTGGAGCCGGGCATGCTCGACGCGCTGTACGATCCGCAGACGTCTGGTGGCCTGCTTATCGCGGCGCCCGCGGCGGATGTGGATGAGCTTGCGCGTCGCCTGGATGCCGAGGGGTGCATCGCCGCCGTTATCGGGCGCGTGTGCGAGGCGATGCCGAGCGGTCCTGCTGTTCGCGTTGTGCATTAAAGAAAACCGTTTATGCGACCGCCTACTGTTCTGGGCGGTCCCTTTTGAAAGGATGTAGCTATGTCTATCAAGATTGAAGTCAATGCCATGGGCGATGCCTGCCCGCTGCCCGTCGTCAAGACGCTTAAGGCACTCAAACAGCTTGATGGCGAGGGTGCCGTGGTGACCTCGGTCGACAACGAGACCGCCGTCAAGAACATCTCCAAGATGGCGCAGGAGAAGGGCTGCACGGCTTCGGTCGAGAAGATCTCGAACGCCGAGTGGCACGTGAGTGTCGCGACCGCCGGTGCCGTGGCCGTTGCGGACCCCGAGCAGGACGGTGCCGCTTTCTGCGACGCCAGCGCCGGCAAGGGCAAGCTCGTCATTTCCGTCTACACCGACTGCATGGGCCGTGGCGACGACGTGCTGGGCCACAAGCTCATGAAGGCCTTCATCTTTGCCGTGACGCAGCAGGAGGAGCTGCCCGCGACTATGCTGTTCTACAACGGCGGTGCCAAGCTGACCGTCGAGGGATCTCCAGTGCTCGACGACCTGAAGGGCCTGGCCGAGCAGGGTGTCGAGATTCTCACCTGCGGTACCTGTCTCGACCACTATGGCATTAAAGACCAGCTTGCGGTGGGCGAGGTCACCAACATGTATGTGATCGTGGAGAAGATGGAGCAGGCCGTGCGCGTCGTGCGCCCGTAGCGTATTGGTTGGAGTTGCCATGAGGGAGAAGCGCCCGGCGCTTGTCATCACGTTTCCCACCACGGCGGCCGCCATGGGTTGCGAGTCCCTGTGCATCGAGCGCGGCCTTCCCGGGCGAACGATTCCCGTGCCCGGGGAGGTCGCTGCCGGCTGCGGTCTGGCGTGGAAGGCGTTGCCTGCCGATGAGGAGCTGCTGCGCAGCGAACTTGCCGCGGCGGGCGTTCCCACCGAGGGCTATACCGTGATTGATATGTGGGAGGTCGTGCGATGATCTACCTGGATAACGCGGCGACGACCATGCACAAGCCGCAGGCGGTCATCGATGCCGTGACGCAGGCGATGTGCTCGCTCGGCAATGCCGGGCGCGGCGCCACGTCGGGTGCCCTCGACGCGGCGCGTGCCATCCACGGCTGTCGCGCCAAGCTTGCGCGCTTGCTGGGCTGCCCGCGTGCTGACCATGTTTGTTTTACGCCCAACTCCACCACGGCGCTCAACACCGTCATCAATGGCGTGGTGCGCCCCGGCGACCGCGTGGTCACAACGGTGCTCGAGCACAACTCCGTGCTGCGTCCGCTCAACCGCCTGGCGGCAGAGCAGGGCGTGACCGTTGAGCACGCGGGCTGCGACGCGAACGGCGTGCTCGACTACGATGAGCTCGAGCGGTTGGTCACGCCGGGCACGCGTGCTGTGGTGGTGACGCACGCCTCCAATGTGACCGGCAACGCGGTCGACATTGCACGCGTGGCCGCTATGGCCCATGCTGCCGGTGCGCTGGTGATCGTCGATGCCTCGCAGTCTGCCGGCACGGCGCATATCGATATGCGGGCCATGGGGCTCGACGTGGTGTGCTTTACC
>CAUDYH010000184.1 GCA_958453575.1 uncultured Collinsella sp. | reverse complement strand
TCAGCCGGCGCAAGGCGCTCTCGTACAGGTCTAGGCGGTCGTGCTGGTAGTAGGGGCCTTCGTCCCAGTCGAGCCCCAGCCAGGTCAGATCGTCAATCAGTTGAGCGGCAAGTTCCGGGCGCTTGCAGCGATCGTCCAGGTCCTCGATGCGCAGCACGATGCTGCCGCCCTGGCTGCGGGCCGAAAGCCACGAGCACAGGCAGCTGAACACGTTGCCCAGGTGCATGCGGCCCGAGGGCGACGGGGCGAAGCGCCCCACGACGGGCGCGGGGGCGGAGGCGGGTGGCGTCGCTGGCGCGTCCGCGGCGGGCGTTGCTATGTTGCGTGTTTTGATATCCATGCGGACGAGTATAGCGCGGGGCTTGGCAGGGAAGGCGTTGCCGCGCTCACAAGTTGGCGGCGGTGCGCATTGCGCACGGTGGGTTTGCGGCTCAAGGTCTCGATCGCTGCGTACCGACTTAGCCTCACAAACGACAGAAACCCCAGCAGCTCTTCGCAACTGCCGGGGTTTCCGCGGAAAAGGGGGACATGATCCTCAAGCGGACGGCAAAGGGGCAAACCGTTTTCGCTCAACTGCTTTATGCCCCTCAACTGGCGGCTCAATCAGCGCATGCCGCGCCCACACAAAGCCGCTACACCTGTGATGGAGCTATGAAGTGGTATCTATTGCCGGAGCGGGCTATGCCAAGGAGTGTCCCAGATTGCCGGCAGATAAGGAACGTCCCCAGGTGCCGGCGGCGGGTGTGACTTTTGTCCCGTTTTGACGCTCCGCTGACCTAGATGTTCGTCACATGAACTCGCAAACGTGGGACAATGACGCTACTGGTACCACAGACAAAGGATGTGCCTATGAACGCCCCCGTTGCCCAGCCCTGTCGGCAGCGCCGCCTGTTTGCGCGGTTCGCTTCCGTCTGCGCACTCGTCGCGCTTGCGTTGTTGCTGCTGCCTGCCGTCGCGCACGCCGACGGCTACTCCATGAGCCAAACCTATATCGGTGCCACGGTTGAGGCCGATGGCTCGCTGACCGTTGTCGAGGGACGCCAGTTCGATTTCGACGATGACATTAACGGCGTGTATTGGGATATCAATACAGGCTCTAACCAGCAAGGCGGCTCGGTGGTCGTCAATGTGCTGAGCGTCGAGGAAGACGACACTGCGTTTAACAAGGTCGACAGCGCAAATAAAGGCGACGACGGCGTTTACACGGTGGAACAGTCCGACGACGGCGTAAGGATTAAGGTGTTCAGCCCTCACGAGAGCGGCGACAGTGCAATCTACTACGTGAGTTATTCCATGACCGGTGCGGTTATGAACTGGGCCGATACCGCCGAGCTCTACTGGAAATTCGTCGGCGACGGCTGGTCGGCGGACTCCGATGACGTCGAGATGGAGGTCTACTTTGCAAATGCCGCTGCCGGGACGGCTGCCGTCAAGGGCGATAACTTCCGCGCATGGGGCCACGGCCCGCTGACGGGCGACGTGTCGCTCGATGCGGACGAGCCCATGGTCACCTATACCATTCCCTGCGTGCACCAGGGCGAATTCGCCGAGGCACGCATCGCCTTCCCTAGCGACTGGGTGCCGCAGCTTGCCGCTTCGGGCGAAGAGCGCATGTCAACGATCCTGAGCGAAGAGAAGGAATGGGCCGACGAAGCTAACGCCCGCCGTGAGCACGCGCGTGCGGTTGCCAGCGCGATTGCCGTGGTGTGTGTTGTTGTGGCGGTTGCCTATACCGGTGTAATCGTGATGCTCAAGCTGCGCAGGCCCAAGCCCAAGCCGCTCTTCCAGGACGAGTACTTCCGCGATGTGCCCTCCGCCGATCATCCCGCGGTGCTTGCAACTCTTATGAGCTGGAACGACGTGCCCGATCAGGCATATATCGCCACGCTGATGAAGCTGACCGACGACCGCGTGATCAAGCTGGAAGAAGCGACCGAGACCAAGAAGAAGGGTCTGCTCCGTCGCGAAAAAGAGGAGCAGACGTATCGCATCACAGTGACCGACGAGGCCTGGAAGGCTGCCAAGAAGGACGGCATCGATCGCGACGTGCTCAAGGTCTTCTTCGCTGGCGTTAAGCCCGATAAAGACGGCGTCCGTTCGCGCACGTTTAGCGAGCTGGAGGAGTATGCCAGCGAGCGTACTGAATCTGTTGGCGACAAGCTCGAGGACTATCAGAGCACGGTTAAGGGCAAGCTGGAGGAGTGCGAGTTTATCGCATCGGATGGCACTATCGCGATGGTGGCCGGCCTGGTTCTCGGCATCATCATTGTCTTTGGCATTTTGGGCTCTCTGTTCTATACCGACTTTGCGGACGCCAATGTCGGCGCCGCTATGATCTCGATCCCCGTCACGATCGTGGGCTTTGTCCTGAGCTGCACCTTCCGCCGTTACACGCCGGAGGGCGCCGAGGTGGCGGCTCGCTGCAAGGCGCTCAAGCATTGGCTCGAGGACTTTACGCGTCTGAAGGAGGCCGTCCCCAGCGACCTGATCTTGTGGAACAAGTTTCTGGTGATGGGCGTTGCCCTGGGCGTTTCGAAAGAAGTGCTGCGACAGCTGGCCGAAGCCGTGCCTGCGGACCTGCGCAACAGTGACGATTTCTACGACAACTACCCCTGCTACTGGTGGTATTACCATCACTACGGCAACGAGTCCCCGCTCGATTCGTTCAACGATGTGTACCACGAGACCATCCGCGAGCTGGCTTCGAGTTCCGATAGCTCGAGCGGCGGCAGCGGTGGCGGCTTTTCCGGTGGCGGCGGTGGCGGCGTCGGCGGAGGCGGCGGCGGAACGTTCTAGCGAGCGCTTGCTTTGGGGTGGATCTTTCTGGGCGGTTGCCAGGGAAGATTCATCCCATTTTTGTGCATCGAAACGGGTCAAACTTTCCGCTGAGGACCTTCGCGCAAGGGGCAGTGGACAAAAAATGCCAAATATGAGTACTGTTGCTGCGTTGGTCACATATGTTTGCACATAATAATGGGCTCCTAATGAGAGTACTTCTCGTTAGGAGCCCATTTTATTGAACATTTGGGGAGCTACGTCAGCTCATGCAGCTGGTCGTCATGCCTACAAGCGTCAAAAATGTCCCAAATCGCTGCTACTAAAAAGGTAACAGTACTCATATTTGATGTTTTTTGACCAGGGCTATCTACAAACCCCCTAGGCCACTCATTGGGGACAGACTTAAATGACTAGTTGTTGGGGATCAGTCATTGGGGACGTTCTTAAATGACTAGGTGTGGCTGCTTGGGCTAGGCTGTTAGGTCGAGTTCGTAGAGAAAGCTTTCACGCGGCATGGCGTGGCGGCGCTCTTCGCGGTTGGCGCGGTGCGTGGCCGTGCGCTTAAAGCCGTGCAGCTCGTAGAACTTCCACGAGCAGTTGGAGTCGGTGTACAGGTGCGCCCTCGTCGCTCCAAGCGAGGACAGGTGCGAGACTGCGGCATCGAGCAGAACCGTGCCAACGCCCAGGCCATGGACATCGCGATCCACGGCAAGCAGCGTGACCTCGTTGTCGTGCGGCAACGGGCTGCTCTCGAGCAGACGGTTGTTGGTTCGGATGGTTGCGCGTACAAACGAGAGATACTCGGCGCAGGCATCGGGCTCCAGCTCACGCATCTGCGATAGCAGCGCGCGTTCGGTATCCATCCAGTGTTCCTTAACGGTGGCGCCGGAGCTCTGTCCCGCACGCGCGAGCGAAATGCCACGCGCCTGACCGTCAATCACCGCAACCTGCGAAAACGTCGACGACGAAAGGCAGTAGGCAAGGTCGCACGCGGCCTCGAGGCGGTTGTACTCATCGTTATCCGAATTGTTATGCCAAAGCTGCTGCAGAATCAGCGCGATGGCGTCGAAGTCTTCGGTATCAAACGGTCG
>CAUDYH010000183.1 GCA_958453575.1 uncultured Collinsella sp. | reverse complement strand
AGGCGACCAAGGCTGAGCTCATCGCCATCCTGGAGACGCTCTAGTGGACGCCTTCGCGACCGTCGCCGACTATGTCGCGCGCTGCGGTGCCGCCGAGGACGAGGCCAGGGTCGCCGCGCTGCTCGACGATGCCTCGGCGTACCTGCGCGGGGCATATCGGCGCCGTATGGGTGTCCAGTACCTCGCCGGCTCGAACCCAACGTTCGATGAGAACGTGAAGTCCGTCTGCGTGGCCATGGTCGCCCGGGCAGTCAACGCGCCCGGCGCCATGGCTGGCATCACCCAGCAGTCGCAGACGACCGGGCCGTACTCGGCGAGCGTTACGTTCGCCAACCCGACTGGCGACCTCTACCTGGGGCGCTCCGACCTCAAGCGGCTCGGCCTGGCCGGGTGCCGCGTGCGCAGCATCCAGGCCGTGACCGCCGCTGACCGCTGGGAGGAGGCGTGATGCCGATGGCGGGGATACCGACCGAGACGGTCGCGATCATCGCTCCGATGGCTGGCGATGACCATGTTTAGCCTCATCCCCACGGAGCCGGTCACCGTCGTCCGCCCGAGCATCAAGCGCGACGACCTCGGCGAGCCCGTCGAGGGGGGGGCCGAGCGCGAGGAGGTGCGCTGCGTCGTGTGCCCGGGGGCGACCTCCGACATGGACGCGACGCGCCCGGAGGGGGTCACCGTGGCCTTCACGCTCCACTTCCCCAAGACCTACGCCGGGAGCCTGCGCGGCTGCTCAGTCGAGGTGCGCGGCGAGACCTACGACGTGGTGGGCGACCCGCAGCGCACGACCGAGGCGGCGACGCCCGGCCCCTTCAACATGGCTGCGGAGGTGACCCGCGCAGATGGCTAGCGTCAAGTTCGGTAAGTTCAAGGCCAACAGGGCAGGCTACAGCGCCGTCAAGAACTCAAGTGCCGTCCAGGGTATGCTCCGTGGCAAGGCCGAGCGCGTGCGCTCCCAGGCCGTAAGCATGGCCGGGGGCAACGGCGAGGTCCGCGGCCCCGCGAGACGACACCCAGAGGACATCATCGCCTACCCGGGGTCCGAGTACGAAAAGCCGCCGTTCGTGATGAAGCCCGTCGTACTCCCGAAGAAGGGCGACCACGCGTACATCGTGGCCACGGGTACGAACCACGGGCGCTACAGCGAGGCTAAGCACAAGGCTCTCTCGAAGGCGCTCGGCGCGGCGAGGGGGTAGCGCATGGACATCGAGGCAGTGGTGGCCAGAAGGCTCTCCGAGGCGGCCGGCGTGCCTGGCCGCGTTGAGGCCACCGGGGACGCGCCCGAGAGTTTCATCAGCGTCGAGCGGCTGGGCGGGGGAGGCTCCATGTTCGAGCCCGTCCAGCTCGCCGTCGACTGCTGGGCAGGAAAGAAGCAGCGCAAGGCGGCGCAGGCGCTCTCCGAGAGGGTGGGCGCCGCCGTCTACGACCTCGACGAGGAGCCGAACGTGTTCCACCCCGAGGTCACCAACACCTACAGGCAGAACGACCCGGACACGGGCCGCTCTCGCTACATCGTGCAGATCCAGCTGTGGGTCTGCGAGTAGACAAGAAAGGGGCCTGCGAATGGCAGAAACCAACACCAACAACCAGGCGAACGTCAGCTCCGCAAAGGGCGTGAAGGGCGGCTACATCTTCTCCGCGCCCGTGGGTACGGACCTGCCGACCGACATCGAGACCAAGCTCGACCCTGCGTTCAAGTGCCTCGGCTTCATCTCCGAGGACGGCTACGTGGAGACGGTCGACGAGGACTCCGACGACATCCCGGACATGAACGGTGACGTCATGGACTCCACCAACTCCAACCGAGTTGAGTCCGCCCAGCTCACGCTCGCCGAGATCAAGGCCGAGACCCTGAAGCGCCAGTACGGCGAGGACAACGTGACCGACACGGGCGGCCTCATCACCGTCAAGCACAACTCCGACTCCCACCCGACTTTCGCGTACGTGCTCGAGCTGGTGCTCAAGAACGGCCGACGCTGGCGCAAGGTCGTGCCGAAGGGCAAGTCCTCCGAGCTGGACGACCTCACCATCGCGAGCTCCGAGCTGTGCCAGCGCGCGCTGACGATGAAGTACCTGACCGACGAGCAGGGCAACACCTGCTACGACTACTACGAGTCCACGGAGACCACCAAGGCTGCCTAGGGCCGTTGGCGGGCGGGCGCGCCGCGCCCGCCCATTTACCGACGAAGAGACAAGGAGCGGCGAATGCCGACTAAGAAGAAGCACGACACCGTCAAGTTCGATTTCCGCGGGCTGACGTTCGAGGTGGACAAGACGGCGTTCGCGTCGCTTAAGATCCAGACGGCCCTCAACCTCGGCGAGCGCGACCCCAGGGCCGCAAACGAGGCCATGGATATCGTCTGCTGCGGCCACCTGGTCGACTACATCGGGCGCATCCCCGACGCCGATGGCAACGCCCCCGACGAGCTGGGGTGCTCCGCCGATGACTGGTCGGCCTTCACCTCAGCGATGGCGGAGGCCATCTCGGCAAAAAATTGACCGGCTTCGCCCGCGACTGGCTCGACCACCGCGAGGACACGGTGGCGGACTTCAGGCAGTTCTATGGCATCGACCTCCCCCTGGAGGCCGGGGACGAGGACTGCACCCGCTGGGCGATGCTGTGGCACGCGCTGCCGCGCGAGTCGAGGACGGCGAGGCGGCAGAGCCCGGCGCTCGAGTGGAGCGAGGGCGAGTACATGCTCAACCAGGCGGTCTACTACCTCAAGCTCCTCGCGTGGAGGCAGTGCACCAAGGACGGCCGGAAGGGGCGGCGCGCCCCCCAGCCGCCGAAGACCCCGGGCGAGAGGGCAGACGCCGAGCGACGCCGCGCCAACGCGGAGCGCTCGCGCGGCGAGATAGACAGGATTCTCGGCATCCCGGAAGGGGGTGTGTAGATGGCGGTGAACGTCGGCTCGGCGTCCGTGACGATTATGCCCACCATGTCGGGCTTCGCTGCGAAGATGGACAGGGAGCTGGGCGGCGCGGGCAAGTCTGGCGGCGCGGCCTTCTCCAAGGAGTTCGGCGGCGCAGCGCAGCCTGGCGGCGGGTTCCTCGGGAAGTTCAGGAGCGCGGGCACGCAGGCGGGCTCTTCCATGGGTGAGTCCGTGGGCAAGGGCATCTTCGCCAAGGGAGCGGCCATCGCGGGCGCGCTTGGCGGCCTCGCCTCAACCATCGGGTCGAAGCTCATCGGCGCGGTGCAGGGCCTCATGGGAGAGATCGCCGACGCATCGGACTCCGCGCAGAAGTTCGCGAGCACGCTGAGCTTCGCGGACCTCGACGACTCGACCATCAGGCAGCTCACGGCCTCGACGCAGGCCTACGCGGACGAGACGGTCTACGACCTCTCCGACATCCGCAACACGACGGCGCAGCTCGCCGCGAACGGCGTGGACAACTACGCCCAGCTCGCCGAGGCGGCGGGCAACCTCAACGCCGTAGCCGGAGGCAACGCCGACACGTTCAAGTCCGTGGGCATGGTCATGACCCAGACTGCGGGCGCGGGCAAGCTCACCACCGAGAACTGGAACCAGCTCTCCGACGCCATCCCGGGAGCCTCCGGCAAGCTGCAGGAGGCCCTGAGGGCGAACGGCGCGTACACGGGCAACTTCCGCGAGGCCATGGAGAAGGGCGAGATCTCCGCCGAGGAGTTCAACCGCGCCATCATGGACCTCGGCATGACCGACGCGGCCAAGGAGGCGGCGACCTCCACCGCCACCATCGAGGGCGCCATGGGCAACCTCGAGGCGGCTGGCGTCAAGGCGGGCATGGTCCTGCTCGACGCCTTCAAGCCGCTCATCACGGGCGGCATCAATGGCGCGACCGACGCCATCACCGCCGTCACGGACGGCGTGTCGGTCTTCATCGACTCGTGTGC
>CAUDYH010000182.1 GCA_958453575.1 uncultured Collinsella sp. | reverse complement strand
CGCCTGATTGCAGAGGACGCCGCCGAAGCGCTTACACGCCGCCTGTTCCCGCTGGCGACCGTCATCACGCCCAATATTCCCGAGGCTATGGCGCTGCTCGACTACGAGGTCGATTCCGAGCGCACGCAGCAAAATGCCGCCATGCTCCTCACCCGCCGCTTTGGATGCGCGTCCCTCGTTAAGGGCGGGCATTTTGTCAATGAGGCCAACGATGTGCTGGCAGAGCCCGCACCGCTCGATGACGAGGGCAACCATCTGGGCGATCCGCTCACCACGTGGTTCCGTCACAAGCGCATCGACACCAATAACACGCACGGCACCGGCTGCACGCTCTCGTCCGCCATCGCCTGCGCGCTGGCCCAGGGCATGGATCTTGCCGATGCCGTCAACGCCGGCAAAGCCTACCTAACGGGCGCTCTGGCCGCCGGCTTTGACATGGGCAAAGGCTCCGGCCCCGTCAATCACATGTGGCAGTACTAAGCCCCGTCCCAAGCCACCGCAAAGGGGACAGGCACCTTTGTGGTGGTTCCCACAAGCATCTCGATCCGTAACAGTTAGAGTCCATTTTTCGGCCCACCTGTTACAGATTGAGACATTCAAATTCCGCTGAGAAGATAATCTCGATCTGTAACAGTAACTCGGCAAAATCGACCCTAGATGTTACAGATCGAGACAAACGACCGATATCGACCTAAATAATCTCGGTCTGTAACATCTAGCCCGTTTTCGGCCTTACAACTGTTACAGATCAAGACAAACTAACGAAACAAGCCGCCGCAAGGGGAACTTTTGTACCGCTTTGGGTCGCGCTATTCTCCGAGCATCTCTTGGAGCTTGGCTGCCACGGCGTGGCCCAGGTTCTCGTGGCTTTCGGGCATCATGTGCAGATAATCGATATCGCCCGGCTCGGCAAAGTCGGCGGCATTCAAAAAGTCGCAGCCAAACTGCTCAGCCACATGCGCGTAGTATTCAGCAAAATGCTCCGAGGCCTCGACGGAGCGCTCGTCAAAGTCGGTCATATACACATCGGCGATCTGCGGCTTGATCTTAATGGGCGCCATAAGCAAAATGCGCGGGCAGGGCGCGGCGTCGGTCCACGGAAACGCACGGACGGCGCGAATCAGCGCCATGGCGCCACGGGCAATATCGGAAGCCGTCACGTTAAAGACCGTCTTACAGTCGTTGGTGCCCAGCATGATCACAATGGCGTCCAGCGGCTTATGGGCCTCGAGCAGCATCGGAAGCGCGCGAATGCCGTTGAGGTTAGTGTCCAGGTGGCACATATCGTCGCGCACCGTCGTGCGGCCGTTGAGCCCCTCCTCAATCACATGCCAGCCCTCGCCCAGGTCACGCTGCGCCACGCCGCACCAGCGCACATCCTGCGCATAACGCACCGCGGTGCCATCGCGCATACCAGCCGGATCATAGCCATAGGTGTTGCTGTCGCCAAAGCATAGAACGTTTTTCATCGTAAGCTCCCCACTCAATAAAAAGCCGACGGGAGCAGCCCCCGTCGGCTCGGCATGTCGCATCACGCGCACAGTTTACAGGTACTTGCGCCAATCGTCCTCGTCCTCATCGTCCCCGGCAGCAGCTTGGGCCTGCTCGGCGGCACGGGCGGCCGCGGCGCGGGCGGCAACCTGGGCATAGGACTCCTCGTTGCGCTCGGGGAAGCTTGCCAACACATGCTCGAACTTGGCGAAGTCCTCATCCCAACGCGTAGAGGGCACAGCAAAGAAGACCTGCTTGACCTTGAAGTCGCCCGATGCGAGCTCCTTGCGGAAAATCTCGGCCACGGCCTCGGCATCAAAACCGTTGTTGTCGCAGCCCCAAGCGCCCAGTACGAGCTTCTCGCGATCCAGCTCGTCGCAGATGGCGAGCACAAAGCGGATACGGTCGCGCAGCGCGTCCAGCAGCGCATCGTCGCTCACGCGGTACTCCTGGCGTGCGCGCTTGGCATTGGGCGCGGCGGCCACGATCACATCGGCATACGCATGCACGTGGTTGCGGTCAAAACGCACCGCAGGCACTACCAGCGCACGGTTGCGGTAGAGCTCGCAGTTGATGTTGCGGCGACGGTTCTCGCCATACCACTTGCGCTGCTTGTCGAGCACGTTGTACAGATACGAATCGGCGCAGAGCGTAGCCTCCTGGCCCAGATAGCCCTGGATGTAGCCGCCACCCGGGTTGGTGAACGAGGCAAAGGCAAGCACCGCCATATCGCAGAACTGCGCGTAGCCTCGGCCGTTGTCCAGAATGGCCTGCGTGGCAGAGGCGTCGAGCACGGTGACCTCGGGCAAGACCACAGCGGATTCCTCAGCAGGCTCGGGCTCGGCCTGCGCGGCCTCATCGGCAGACGCAGACTCGTCCGCAACCTCGGTCTCGACGGGTGCAACCTCGGCAGCCTCGACCTCAGCGACCTCAGGCTCCTCGGCGACCTGTTCCTCGGCGGCGGCCGCCGCCTGGGCCTTGGCCTTCATCGCCGCGACAAATCCGGCAGGCATGCCATCGAACTCGCGCACGCCGGCAAGCGAGCGCTCAATATCCTTGGCGCACGCTTCGGACACCGTCGCCACATGGCGCTCGGCGGCCTTGGCACGGGCCTCGCGCTTGGGATTGGGCTGCCCTGCGCGGCCGGTCCTGCGGTTACGGTTCCTGTTGTCGACATCTGCCATGAGTGGTCACCTTTCCTGTCGCTGCCGCTTTCGGTTTTTCCCATCCATGATACCCCGCCACGTACAAAAAAGACGGCCCCGAAGGACCGCCTTTCGCATTGATTTACGCGCGCGGCAAGCACCGCTGCAACTCGCCGCTAGTCGCGACGACCAAGGATGTTCAGGATACGCAGGAACACGTTGATGATATCCACGAACAGGTTGGACGCCATGAGCACGGCGTTGGGCAGCGTGGGCGGCACCGTCGTGGCCACATAGGTGTCGTAGCCAATAAAACCGGCGAACACCACGATCACGATCAGGTCGGTAATAGACTGCGAAACACCCATAAACATCAGCACGATCTCGACCAGGATCGTGGCAAGCAGAACGCCAAAACCGATGCCGTACACACGCTGGAAGAACTTGGGGAAGGTCACGCCCAGCGCGCCAAAGACAAAGGTGATGGCGGCGGTAGCGATAAAGGCAGTGTTGATGGTGGGCAGGTCGTAGTTGGCCAGGCCAAACGACGCGGTCAGACCAAAAGTGCTCGCAAAGATCACATAACCCGTGAGCGACAGGCCCACAGACTGCTTGCCCGCGGCAGCCGACATCATGACAATGCCGACGATAGTCAAAATAAACGAGCCAAAGACCAGCGGCAAAGCGACGCCGCTCATCATCATGCGGGCAAACGCCATGGTACTCGTGAAGTAGGCGCCGGCGCCCATGGCGCAAAAGCCCAAAAAGATCAGGGCGGACATGACAAGGTTGTACGCACGCGGCGGCATCTCCTTGGCACGGCTTGCACCGGTCTCGATGGGGCCGTTCTGATAGCCCTGGATATCATTCATGCTTTCGTCCTTTCAGATAGCGCCGCGACAGCAGCGCCTTAAGCGACAAGATTTCTACCATTGTACCCGAACGCCGTGCGTCCCTACCTGCGGCGCTCACCCTCGAGCGTGCGGTCGAACGCCCACACCCACCAACGCATCAGATGGGCCTGCGAGCCGTCCGGCCGCTCGCGTGCCTGTTCTTCCAGATACAGTTCGGTCGCATGACCGCCAAAACGAACCTTATAGGTTGCCGTACGAATGCCGTGAACCGTCAGGCCAAAACCGGTGGACGAGATAATCTCGTCAATCGTAAAGCACCGACCGTCGACCCAGCAGACGGTGACCGGCACGACCTGTCCGCCCGCGAGGATGCGAGCCACGACGTCCACATACTGCTTGTGCACGCGCCGAGTTTTGCCAT
>CAUDYH010000181.1 GCA_958453575.1 uncultured Collinsella sp. | reverse complement strand
CGAGAATAAACCTGATCGAGCATGATCTTCCTTTCATACAAGCGACTCGCGGGCACCCTGCCCGCTTTGCTGTTTGGAAAGATACGGTCTCGATCGGGCAGCGCCCGCGTCAGCTGCGCTTTATTACGGACATCTGATAGACCCTTACCGCAAGCGCGGCAGGGCTTTACAAACGAATAACAATCCCGCCGACAAGCATGACCCGCCTTTTACACCAAATGATCCGTTTTCCTCCGTCCCCAAGGGATCATTTTCAGAAAGAGGACGGCATAGACCTTCTGGTCATGCCGTCCTCTTCGAAAGACAGGTTGTCACCCTGGCGTTCGCGTAACCTTAAAGCTCCAGCTCGTTCAAGCGCAGGATTGCGACGATATAAATCTTGAGCGCCTGCTTGAGCTGCTCTTCGTTGGCGCACTCGTTGGGGCCGTGCATCTGGCCGCCCCATGGGGGCAGCTCCAGGCCGGTCTCCTCGGGGCCAAACGAGACGGCGCGGGCAAAGTTGCGTGCGTACGTGCCACCGCCCATGGCGAAGGGCTCGACATGCTTGCCCGTAAACTCGTTATAGGTATCGATAAGCGCCTTCACAGCCGGATCGTCGGCAGAGACCGAGAACGGCACCTTTGCGCGATCCACGCGATACGTCACGCCAAAGCGGCCCACAAGTGGCTCGAGCTGCTCGCGGATGGTATCGGCGCTCGTGCTGTCGGGGAAACGCACGTCAATGACCTGCTCAATGTGGCCATCCACCACGCGGATGACGCCGGGGTTGCACGTGAGCGGGCCAAACGCCGCGTTCGTCGCATCGATACCCAGGCCGCGGCCATAGGCATCCGCATGCACAAAGGCCAGGAACTTGACGAACTCGTGCTCGGCAGGCGTCAGCAGGCGCTCGTCACGGGCACCAAACGCATCCTCGGCCTCGCGCAGATACGCCACGATGAGGCCGACGGCATTGATCGTTCCCTCGGGCATCGAGGCATGACCGCCAATGCCGTGGGCAAAAATCTGCGCATGCCCGTTATCGAGCGCCGTGATCTCCAGGCGGCCGGCATTCTCAACGGGCGCCGGCAGTTCATCGGCGGCAATCGCAAGCTCGCAGATAGACTGCGACGGAATGGCGTTGCTCGCCTCGGCACCGCTCCAGGACACAATGCGCCCGCCGTCGATCTTGGAACTCACAAACGTCGCCCCAAACTGGCCCTTCTCGGCATTACAGACCGGGAACTCGGCATCGGGTGTAAACAAAAAGTCGGGGTCTGCGTGGTTCTCCAGATAATGGTGAACGTCGGACATGCCCACCTCCTCATCGCAGCCCAGCAGCGCGCGGAAGGTGTAGCGCGGGGTAATACCGTGCTTGAGCAGATAGGCGCCGGCGTAGAGCGACAGCACGGCAGGACCCTTGTCGTCGATAACGCCGCGGCCGAGCAGCCAGCCCTCGCGACGCTCCATCGCAAACGGGTCGGTGTTCCAGCCGGGGCCTGCGGGCACCACGTCCACATGGCAAATGGTCGCGAGCTGCTTGTCGCCGCGGCCAGGGATATCGGCAATGCCCACATAACCCTCGTCGTCGCTCGTCTGGTAGCCGAGCTTTTGCGCAATGCCGAGCGCGCAATCGAGCGCGTCACGGACTGGACGGCCAAACGGCGCGCCGGGCTCCGCATTGGCAGAAACCGCCACGGACGGATAGCTCACCAGACGCTCGATATCGGCGACGACATCTTCCCAAACCTCGTCGACATACTCGGCAACGCTCTGCTCCACCTGATTCATGGACGACCTCCTTACCAATGAGCGGCGAGCGTGCCCGCCCCTCACATCACATACTTATATAGCGAAAAGTTTAGCAAGCTCGGCCACCGAGTGCACCACCGCATCGGCGCCCGCGGCCTCATGCTCACCCGGCGCCGCCGCGCCCGAATAGATGCCGATGCACGGCACGCCCATTGCGTGCGCGCCCTCCACATCGTTAAAGCGATCGCCGATCATCACGGCATCGTCCGCCGTCGCACCGAGCGCCGCCAGGGCATCGCGGACCGAATCGGCCTTGGTCTCGCGTCCCTGCGGCGGATTCATGCCAACCACTGCCTTAAACTGAGAAAGCCCCAGCTCGCCCACCATGTCGATGCACTTTGCCTCCATGCGCGACGTCGCCACGGCCAAGCGATGCCCCTGGGCGGCCAACCCATCCAGCAGCTCGGAAATTCCATCGAACACAGGGTACTCTTCCGGTCCCAGCTCATCAAAAAAGGCACGGTACTCGTCGGCCACCACAAGCGACTCCTCGCGCGAGAAGCCATAAAAGTCGTGAAAGCTCTTCCACAGGGGCGGCCCAATCATGCGGCGCAGATCACCCATCTGCGCCTCCGAAAACCCGCGAACAGCCAGCGTCTTGCGCGTCGAGGTCATCACCGCCCGGCCTGTATCGGCCACCGTGCCATCGAAATCAAACAGCACAACCGACCGCTTGCATATCTCCAGCTGCTCCACTGGCACCCTCTCTTCCCCAGTTGACGATTTCCACACCGACACTTCAAACTGTTGACTATTCAACAATTGAACCTAGTAATGTGGAACGACTCTACTATACTTGTCGCACTTTGCTCTCAGAAGGCGGCGCGCAAGCGCCCCAACGAAAGGTGCAATTATGTCTTTTGCCATCATAACCGACTCCACGTCGGACATCTCCCCCGCTCGTGCTCAAGAGCTCGGCATTTACGTGATTCCGCTGCATGTGATTATCGAGGGCGAGGACCTGCTCGACCAGGTGCAGATTACCGCCGAGGAATACATCGCCCGCATGGCTGGTTCCGAGCAGTTGCCGCACACATCGCAGCCGAGCGCCGGCGAGTTCAAGGCGCTCTTTGACCGCGTGCGCGCCGACGGCCATGATAGCGCCATCTTTATCTCGCTATGCAGCGAGTGGTCTGCCTGCTATGCCAACGCCAGCCTGACGGCCGAGACCCACGAGCTCGACGTGCGCTGCATCGATTCGCGCACCGGTTCGGGCGCCGAGGGTCTGCTGGTGGAGTACGCGCTCGCCATGCGCGAGGACGGCCGCAGCCTGGACGAGACCGAGGCGCAGATCCGCGCGACGCTGCCCGATGCACACCTGCTACTGATTCCCCGCACACTCGAGAACCTCGTTAAGAACGGCCGCGCGCCCAAACTCGCCGGCCAGCTCACGCAGATGTTCAACATTCGCCTGGCCGTTTCGCCGGAGTGGAAGTCAGGCGAAATCAAGGCCATCAAGAAGGGCCGCGGTGCCAAGCGCATCGTTGCGAACACCATGGCTGACTGCCTCGAATTTTTGACCGAGCACCCGGGCTCCAGCGTGCGCGTGCTCACGACCGGTGCTGCCGAGGAGCAGGAGCTCGTTAACCAAGCGCTCGCAGGCCAGAACTACGTAGACGCCGGCACCGGCCCCATCGGCTGCACCATCGCCACCCACGTAGGCGTCGACGCCATCGCCATCAGCTACTGTCCCCGCTACCAACCTGCCAATTAGGGACAGGTTTATTTTGGCAGGTTTTATCTGGGCAAACGTTAAACGGTAACAAAGGCTTGCCTGGCAAGATCGGACATGCCAAAGCCGTCGAACAACCGAAGTACACCCAGCCACAACAAAGCCATCACGCCGACGCGCCGCAACTCAAGGCGCGCCGGCGTCTTTTTAGGAGTCGCGGCGGAAAAGGGGCCGTTTTAGCCAAAAGGCCGCGAAACGCTTCCCATTACGCCGCAACTTCATTGCCGCCCAACCAGCTAATCGAGAAATTGGCGGCGATCGATGCTTTGTCCAACCCCCTTGCGATACCCTCTGGGCAAAAAATGGCAAATATGAGTACTGTTACCAGTTTAGTAACAGCGAAATCTGGCTGAATTTGCCATCTTCCGCCAATTCCGAGCGTCATAAAGTCCCGAATCGCCAT
>CAUDYH010000180.1 GCA_958453575.1 uncultured Collinsella sp. | reverse complement strand
ATCTAAGCCCCGGAGGAACTGTTGCCGACTTAATGGCCGGGACTGGGTCCGTAGCTGCTGAGTTTCGTCGACTTGGCTACCGCGTCATCGCTTCTGACATTATGACGTACAGCAAGTGGCATCTTTATGTGCAGCTGCTCATGAATCGTACGCCTTCTTTCGAGGGGCTGAGCGATTTATCGGTTGAACCTGAGTGCCATTACGTGCAAGTGCTAAATTATTTAAATGAACTTGAACCGGTCGAAGGCTACTTCTTCCGCGAGTTTTCTCCTTCAGGGCTTCCTGCAAATGGATGTCCAAGTAGGAAGTACTTTACATCGGATAACGCTGCAAAAATCGATGCAATTAGACTTAAGATAAACGAATGGCGCGATGAGGGTAGGATTTGCCAAATGGAGGAGGCGCTTTTGCGTCACACTCTGATTATGGCAGTCAACGAAGTGGCAAATATATCTGGAACCTATGGCTATTTCCTGGCAAATTTTACCGCAAGTGCGAAAAATGCCATCCATCTAGCTCCGGTATCCATTAATACTGGAAGAATTGATAATGTGGTTCTTCAGGGCAGGGCAGAAGACCTTGCTGCTGGGGTTACTGCAGACCTTTGCTATCTGGACCCTCCTTATATCAAACGCCAATATGCAGCGAATTATCATATTCTTGAAACGGTCGCACGTGGTGACGAGCCTGTTGCTGCTGGCAAGAGTGGGTTACGTCCTTGGCGCGATCAGTACTCTGATCTTTGTACAAAAACTAAATCAAAAGATTCCTTCGCTAAGATTATCGAGGATATCCATTGCCCTGTTTGTTTGATTAGCTATAGCGAAGATGGACTCTTTCCTGTCGAGGATCTTTGCGACGTATTTTCTGCTTACGGAAAAATTGAGGTTAAAGAAATTGCATACAAACGTTTTAGGTCAAATTGCAGTTCGTTGGCAAATGAAATAAAGGAGTTCATAATAGTGCTGGAAAAATGGTAAGCACCGATTGAACGAGGCGGTCGAATGTTATTTGTGGATGAGATTATGTACCGTCACCTGACTGCCGCTGACTTTCGCAATATCGAAGGTATTAAAAAGCCTGATGGAGGCGGTGGCCAGACTTATATCGACCTTTCCGGTATTGACCCAAATGAGGCCGTGGAGTTTTTCAAATACTGCCAGATTGACGAAGACAACCTGAAGGCAAAGGAGATTGAAGAGGGTACGCCCCCTTACAGAGTCGACCTTATACAGACGGGCGGCGTCGATTGCGAATATAACATGCAGGTCTATAAGCGAAGACCTAAAAACTATACGATTCGCGACCAGTTCAATAATCGTTTCCCGGGGTGGTCTGTACGAGCCGGTTTTCCTACTATAGTCGGAGAGGGAAAACCATTTTGTGCTGGTGGTTCATATGATAATGACGAAACCGACCCATACGTCCAGCCCATCATTGCACATCTGACGATTTATATTGTTAGAACCATTAACCGGTTATATTTTGCTGACTACCTCTCTGATGCTGAAATCCCAAAAGCCTGGCCTCTTGGTTTTGGTCTCGAAAAGCTCTTAAAAGCAAGCGAAAATGAAAAAGCAGCCGGAATTATCAAGCCCCGTGGGCTCATAGAATTTGTCAATCGTCGAGAAAGCGTGAGTGCCAAATGACGTTTAGGAGTGCCGACGCTACAAGATATAACAAAAGCGATTTTCTTGAAGAAGTCTATATGGACGAAGCGTCTTACGATGCAATCGTCTCGTTGCTTAAGAGAAAAAAGAATATCATTCTCCAGGGTGCGCCGGGTACGGGGAAAACCTTTGCTGCTACACGATTGGCATATTCGCTCATGGGCGCTACCGATAATACGTGTATAGAGAAGGTTCAATTTCATCAAGGATCTTCTTATGAGGATTATATAGTCGGTTTTAAACCTACGGCTGATGGGCTTTTCGCTGCTCAGGAGGGTTTGTTTACCAAGTTTTTTCGTCGAGCGTCAGATAGAAGCCATCGGTTTGAAAATTATTACCTCATAATCGACGAAATTAATAGAGCAAATCTTTCAAAAGTATTTGGAGAACTGCTCATGTTAATTGAAGCTGACCATCGTGGTGAGTCATTGGTGGTTCCGGGATTGCCAGAACCGTTAACGGTTCCGAAGAATCTATTTATAATTGGCATGATGAATACCGCCGATTGCGGTCTCGCGCTGGTTGATTATGCGCTTCGAAGGAGATTCGCGTTTTACTCTATGAGTCCGGCGCTCAATCAGCGCTCATTTATAGACTATATTGATTCATTGGGTAACGATAGACTAACCTCGCTCGTCGATGCTGTTCGTCGATTAAATGATGTCATTTCGCATGACTCTTCGCTTGGGGAGGGTTTTTGTATCGGGCATAGCTATTTTTGTTTCGATTCTGCCCCTACGGATATTGAGGTCAAGTCTATCGTTGACTATGAACTGCGGCCTCTTCTTCAAGAGTATTGGTTTGATTCGTCCGATAAGGAAATCTTAGATGAACAGGTTTCTCTTTTGTATGAGGCTATAGATTAGGATGTCCAATACGGCTGCGAACAACGTCGCAATCCGTAACATTTTATATATGATTGCGTATGCGACTGGTATTTCCGGTAGTGATGCGGAATCGGTGTTCGCGGACACCTTGAAGGCAGTCGGCAAAGAGCCGTTCGATGGACTCGGTGAGCTTTTTGCAATTATCTTGAATGATGCTGTAAAAAGAGAGTATTTGCGAGGGCTTGAGCGTGTCTATTCGCCTCATGAAGAGCCTCTTGCAGTCCTGAGAGGTCGGCCGCTGATTCAGAAAAGCATCGCTTTAAAAGCTCGGGGGACAATGCGTTTGCAGTGTCTATATGACAGCTTCACAGCCAATACCTATATGAATCAAATTGTTAAAACTGCAATAATTCAATTAATCCGCAGCCATGATGTTTCTCCGCGAACGCGAAAGGGACTCAGGGCAAGCGCACTATACCTATCTACTGTCGATTCACTCGAGGCTAATTCGATTGATTGGAGACTGGTTAGGTACAACAAACTCAATCAGAGTTATCGATTCTTGATGGCGGTTTGCCGGATGGTTTTGGAGAAGAGCATTCCTGTTCATGATGAAAACGGTAATGCGGAATTTTCGTCTATGTTGAGCAGCCAGAGGCTCTCTTCTCTATTTGAGAAGTTTATACGTGAATATTATCGCAGACATTTTCCGCGGTTAATGCCTGCTGCGCCTATCGTTGACTATGGTATTGGCGTAAGGTCTCAATACCTACCAAGGTTGCGCACGGATGTCGTGCTAACAGGGCCTAGCTATAAACTAGTGATAGATGCTAAGTGCTATGGAACAATTCTTGGAACACACTGCGAGAAAAAGATACTGAGTCCTGAACATAGAAATCAGATATTTAGTTATGTTATGCATTGTGCGCAGCGAAACGCGAGCGTATCCGGAATGCTGCTCTATGCCCAAACGTCTATGGAGGGTCCGCTGGATGAATGCTGGTATGAACTTGGCCACTGGTTCTACCTTAAAACTCTTGATTTGAATAAACCATTCGAGAATATTGCTGAACAACTCAATGAAATTGGCGACCGTATGATGTCGGGCCTATTTGTGCATTCCAAAGACGTCTCGGAACGGGAATTGCTTGAAGCCGAAAAGGGGCAGATAGACTAAGTAATTTGGGTGTTGATCCGTTTGGATACTGCAGAATACCGTGAAAGTCGCCGTTGCTGTTGCTCCAGCGTATGAGACCTATGCGCTCATCGGTTCTGTTTTATTACTAGCGGTCTGCCCTTCGGCGCTTCCGCATGCAGCCCTTGCACATGTCGACCGGTTCAGTTCTGCTTTTCCGGGCCATATCCCTTTGTATACACGGTAAAGCTAAGGTCTTCAATCGTTCCGGTGCTGTAGATGCATGCGTCGGGCGTGCTCCATGTGTCTTGGACGGTCGGGTCAGTCCAG
>CAUDYH010000179.1 GCA_958453575.1 uncultured Collinsella sp. | reverse complement strand
ACTTACGGCTGCCAGAGAAACCGGCAAAGAAATGCGGCTCAATGAAGCCCTCGGCAAGCAGCAGGTCGCAATCGGCAGCGATCTTGTTGATGATGCACTCGCCACCAGAAGGCAGGGTGCCGATCTTTTTCATCATGCTGTCGTCGGTCGCGACATGCATAACGATTTCCTCGTTGGCAACGATGTCCTCGCCATACTTATTGACGAGCTCCTCGTGCGTCGACGGACGGTGCATACCCGTAGCAACCAAAATACGCACACGGGCCTCGGGCGCAGCGGCATGAATGTGATGCAGCAGAATAGGCATCGTCACACGCGAAGGAACGGGACGCGTATGATCTGAGCTAATGATGACAATATCCTTCTTGCCAGCACAAAGCTCCTCGAGCGAAGGCGAGCCGTAAGGGTTGGCAAGCGACTCCTCTACCAGCTCTTCCTGCGATTTTGTAGTCTTAAACTCGTTTTGATGGCCTTCCATCACACCCGCGAAGTTCTTATCCTCGAGTTCCAGATGCAACGTCTTATGGTCAAACGGTAGTTCACATTCAAACAATGACGAGCGCCCTCTTCCTTTCAACTGACACACTAGATAAACCGTTGGAAGGATACGCCGCTCACCGAAAAACACCACCGTCCACCGAGTCGTTAACACAACGTTCATATTTGACCCACAACAAAACGGCCGCGATCCCAAACGGGACCGCGGCCGCAACAGTCATAAGGCGAGAAGCGCCAAATGCGCCACCGAGATAAACCCCATCCAAAACGCGCGTAGCGCACTTTATTTTCATCAGCTTTAATCCCCGAAGACCGAGGACGAAGGGACCCGATGGGTTTCCCTCCGAATGCATTCCGCAGCACGAAGCCCTTTCCAAACGCGCGAAGCGCGCCATTATTCCCCCAGCAGTAATCCGCCGAAGACCGGACATCGCAGGGCCCGCCATCAGTTTACTTTTAGGCACACTCCGCAGGACGCAAGAAGCCCTCGCCGCACGAAGTGCGCAGCGAGTGCTTCTTGCATGTCCGAGGACGTGCCTAAAAGTAAACTGATGGCGGGCCCGGACGACTACAGGGCTATCGATTACCCCGTGTTCTGCAATCCTGCCGAGACGCCAGTCACAGTCGAAAGAATCAGGCTCATGTACTCGGCCTTCTTCTCCTCGGCCATCTCGTCCTGGTTCATACGCACCTCACGAAGGGCGCGGACCTGGGCGATGGACAGGGCGTCGACATAGGGGTTACGCACGCGAACGGCGCAGCCGAGCACGCGACGACGCTGCAGCGGCCACTCGTCACCGACGATGGCAAGGACCCACTTACGCGTGAGCTGCATCTCGGTGAAGACCTTCTCGGACAAATCCTGGCGATCGCCCAGGTGTAGATACATCTTGGCAATGCGCTGATCGGTCTTAGCAATCGACATCTCGATGTTGTCGATGAACGTGCGGAAGAACGGCCACTCCTGGTAGGCAGCCTTGAGCTGGTCAAGGTCACCAAGCTGCTCGCAGGCGGTGCCCAGGCCGTACCAAGCGGCCAGGTTAATGCGTGCCTGGCTCCAGCTGAAGATCCACGGAATGGTACGCAGGTCGTCGAGCGACTTGGCGCCCAGGCCGCGCTTAGCGGGACGCGAGCCGATCGGCAGCAGACCGACTTCGGTCAGCGGCGTCACGGTCGAGAACCACGGTGTAAAGTCCTCGGTGTTCAGCAGGTCCAGATAGCGCTCGTGGCTTGCAGCGTTAAGCTTCTCGGCCATATCCCAGAACTTCTGCGTGGTCTCTGTGTTGGTCTTCTCGACACTCGGGGCCGACTGCAAAAGCGTTGCGGCGGCAACGGACTCAACATGGCGCTGAGCCAGCGTGCGGTTGCCGTAACGGGCAAAGATGACCTCGCCCTGCTCGGTGAGCTTAAAGAAGCAGTTGACCGAACCCTTGGGCTGCGCCAGCACGGCCTTGTTGGCCGGGCCGCCGCCACGGCCAACGGCACCGCCGCGACCGTGCATGAGCACCAGGTCGATATCGTTCTTCTCGGCCCACTTGGCAATGCGCTCCTGCGCGGAATGCAGCGCGAGCATGGCCGTGGTAGGACCGGCGTCCTTGGAGGAGTCGGAATAGCCCAGCATAACCTCCATGCGGCGGTTGGTCTGGGCAAGACGCTTCTGCACCACGGGCAGCGTAAGCATCTGGTCGAGCACGTCGACGCAGCCCTCGAGGTCCTCGAGCTGCTCGAATAGCGGGATCACGTCGAGCTCGGGGACATCTTCCTCGTGTGCGAAGGACAGGTGGGCCAGCTCGAAGACGTCAGCCACATGCTGGGCGCTCTTGGTAAACGAGATGATGTAGCGGTGCGCCATCTTCTTGCCGTAGCGCTTTTGGATGGAGCCGATGGCACGGAAGGTATCGATGACTTCGCGCGTCATGGGCTGCAGGTCGCCATGGATACCGTTCTCGTGGATATCCTTGAGGGCGCGGGCATGCACCACGGAGTGCTGACGGAACTCCATCTCGACCATATGGAAGCCGAAGGACTCGACTTGCCAGATGATGGTCTGGACCGGGCCGTAGGCGGCACGGACGGCACCGCAGGCGGCCAGCGAACGCTGGACGACGCGCAGGTCATCCAGGAACTCGTCGGCGCTGTGGTACATGGTGTCGGTGATACGGCGCACGGTGGCGTTCAGACGGTCGGCCATGACGAGCATGACGGCGCGATGCGGCTCGTGCTCGGAGATCAGCTCGGCGCGGGCCGTGTACCGAGGGCTCATCTCGACCTGATGGTTCCACAGGTTAATGAGCTCGGCCGACGGCTTGCTGTAGGTAGCCTCGAGCGTGAGGTTGCGGCCGATGTGGCGGCACTTGTCCTCGAGCTTGAGCACCATGTGCGTAAAGTACTTGGCGGCGACCTCACGGCTCACCTTGGCGGTGACGTTGGGGTTACCGTCGCGGTCGGAACCGATCCAGCTGCCGGGATGGAAGAACGCCGGGCACAGCGGCGGCACAGTACCGGCCTTGTCGCCCAGCACCCAATCGTCAAAACGACGATAGATAACGGGGATAACGTCGAACAGCGTGTTATCGAAGATGTCGATGATGGTATCGGCTTCCTCGACCGGCGTGGGCTTCTTGAGCGCGATGGGGCTCGTACGCACCAGGGCGTCGATCTCCTGCAGCATATGGCGCTCGTTCTCCACCAGGTCGGAGCCGCCCAGACGCGGACGCTCCTCCAGCAGGTTGGAGATACGGCGGATCTTGCCCTCGACGGCCTTACGACGGGCCTCGGTGGGATGTGCGGTAAAGACAGGGTGGAACTCGAGCTTGTCGAGCAGCTCGTTGGCACCCTCGACACCCAGCTCATTCACCAGCTGGTGATAGGCAACGGTAAGCTCGTTGGCAGGATCGACCTCGGTATCGGTCGACGCACCGGCCTCGCGCTCGCGCAGCTGCGCCACACGGTAGTTCTCCTCCGACAGGTTTGCCAGATGGAAAAAGCTCGTAAAGGCGCGGACAATGACCTGCTGCTTATCGAGCGGCAGGCTGTCGATCAAATCGACGACCTCACGAAATGCCACGGCAGTGGGCTCGTCGGCGGTGGGCACGCCCTGCTCGTCGACGGCTTCGTCGGCAGCGCAGGTACCGGGGTTGCCGGCATTGACCACAATCTCGGCTGTCAAAATCTTGTCGAACAGGTCCGCGATCTCGGGATCATACTCGCTAAGCACACGGCGCTCCAGGCGCAAGAACAGCGCCAGATTGTCGCGCAGCTCCTCGGGGATCTCGATCTCGGCGAGACGCTCCCTGGACTCGGCATTCGAGCCGATTCGGTTAACGAGGCGGTTGACCACGGCAGCGACGCGCGCCGCGGCTTCGGGTACAGACTGGTTGCTTAGGTTCTCAGCCACGTTTCCTCCCATTCCTCCTTCTATGCACGTAACATGCGGTATTCATTATAGGCGCTTGAGAAATACTTTCGACACTGATTGCGCTTTACCAC
>CAUDYH010000178.1 GCA_958453575.1 uncultured Collinsella sp. | reverse complement strand
GCCGCGGCGTGCCGCAGATCGAGGTCACCTTCGACATCGACGCCAACGGCATCGTCAAGGTCTCTGCTAAGGACAAGGGCACCGGCAAGGAGCAGCAGATCACCATTTCCGGCTCCACCGCGCTTTCCGACGACGAAGTCGATCGCATG
The DNA here is from genome assembly GCA_958453575.1 of uncultured Collinsella sp. Classification (GTDB taxonomy): domain Bacteria; phylum Actinomycetota; class Coriobacteriia; order Coriobacteriales; family Coriobacteriaceae; genus Collinsella. The sequence goes on along the minus strand of CAUDYH010000178.1, from coordinate 3,849 downwards.
GTCAAGGACGCCGAGGCTCATGCCGAGGAGGACAAGAAGCAGAAGGAAGAGGTCGAGGTCCGCAACCAGACCGACAGCCTGTGCTACTCCACCGAGCAGACCCTCAACGAGCTGGGCGACAAGGTTTCCGCCGATGTGAAGTCCAAGGCCGAGGCCGCTATCGCCGACGCCAAGAAGGCGCTCGAGGGCTCTGACGTCGAGGCCATCAAGGCCGCTGGCGAATCCCTGCAGTCCGTAGCCTACGAGCTGGCTCAGGTTGTCTACGCCGACGCTCAGCAGCAGACCGACGGCGCCGCCGGTGCCCAGCCTGCCGACGATGACGTTGTCGACGCCGACTACGAGGTTGTGGACGACGAGGACAAGTAATCATGTCCGCCCGTAAAGCTCGCACGGAGGCGGCCGCCGCTGGCGCCGCCCCCGTTGACTCTGAGGAGAAGGACGTGAAGATTCCCGTAGAGGCCGTCGACGATACCGAGGCCAACGAGGCTGAGGCCGCCGAGGCTGCCGAGAACCAGGTAGAGGATTCCAACAAGGAGGCGACGATGACCGAGGACGAGATGGTGGAAGCCGCTATCCGCGCCGGTGAGGAAGCCGCCGACAACGACTTTAAGCTCAAGTTCGAGCAGGCCCAAAAGGAGCTTGCCGACGTACGCAGCGAGCTCGATGCTGCGGCAGAGGCTCAGAAGGCCGCCGAGGACAAGGCAAAGGACGCCACCGAGCGTACCGCCCGTCTGCAGGCCGACTGGGAGAACTTCCGTCGCCGCACCGCCAGCGAGCGTATCGCCGAGCGCGAGCGCGCGACCGAGAAGCTTGTCACCGCGCTGTTGCCGGTGGTTGACGATATCGAGCGTGCAATCGACCATGCCCGTAGCCAGGAGCTTTCCGACGACTTTAAGCAGTTCGTCGATGGCGTTGATGCGGTGCATGCCAAGCTGCTCGATGTGTTTGCGCACGAGGGCGTTGAGCCCATCGACCCCAAGGGCGAGGCGTTCGATCCGCTCGAGCACCAGGCCGTGGGGCGTGTCGAGGACGCATCGCAGTACGACGAGACCGTCAACGACGTGTACCAGAAGGGCTACCGCATGGCGGACCGCATCCTGCGCTCCGCGATGGTGACGGTGACCTACGGTGGCGAGAAGCGCCCCGCACCGGAGCCCGAAGCGGCGCCCGAGGATGCTGCGGCCGATACGGCTGAGAGCACCGAGGAGTAATTGAGAAGGGCCCCGGGGCAACACCCGGGGCCCTTTCTGGCCTAGTGCCATATGACAGTATGAGCCGCCGCCCGTTGAGCGGTGGATGAAACAGGAGAGGAGCTACGATGGCTGCAGGCAAAACCTTCTATGACATCCTGGGCGTATCCAAGAGCGCCTCCGACAAAGAGATCAAGAGCGCGTTTCGCAAGCTCGCGCAAAAATACCACCCCGATGCCGGCGGCGACGAGGCCAAGTTCAAGGAGATTAGCGAGGCTTACGAGACGCTTTCGGACGAGAAGAAGCGCAAAGAGTACGACCAGATGCTCATGTTCGGCGGCATGCCGGGCGCGGGCGGCGCGTATGGCGGCGGCTACGGTGCCGGCGCGGGCGCCAGCGGCTGGGGCGATATCTTCGACAGCATCTTTAGCGGCAACGGCGCTTGGGGCAGCGATTGGGGCTCGGGCTTTGCCGGGGCTGCGGGTAATGCCGGTGCCGGTGCGGGTCGCAGCCGTGCTCGCAAGGGCGGCGACCTGTCGCTGACTGTCGACGTGACGGCCGAGGACGCGTTTCGCGGCGTGACGCACAAGGTCACCTATCGCATTCCCTCGACGGGCGAGCAGCAAACCATTACGGTCTCGGTTCCCGCAGGTGCGGTCGACGGCGGCAAACTACGCTACAAGCGTCGCGGCGAGTATGGCGTTGCGGGTGGCGAGCGCGGCGACCTGGTCGTGACCACGCATGTGGAGGAGCACCCGCTGTTTAAGCGCAAGGGTGCCGATGTGACCATGGAGGTACCGATCTCGGTTTACGAGGCGGCGCTCGGCTGCACGGTGGATGTGCCCACACCCGGCGGCGCGACGGTTCGTCTGAAGGTGCCGGCGGGCACCCAGACGGGCAAGAAGTTCCGCTTTAAGGAGATGGGCGCGCCCGATGTTAAGCACCGTGGCCGCACGGGCGCGCTGCTCGTCGAGATCAAGGTGCAGGTTCCCACGAACCTGTCCGACGATGAACGCGATGCCATGACCAAGCTGCGCGAGGCCGACACGCGCGACTATCGCGAGAAGGTCAATCGTTACAAGGCGACGTACTAGGGCGGTCGCGGCGCACGCCCACGCCCGCGGGCTTATGATGGACGATAACGAGACGGAAAGGGGTCAGGTAGCATGGCCGAGGACAATAGGAACAAACCGCTGTACATGATCAGCGTGGCGGCCGAGCTGACCGGCATGCACCCGCAGACTCTGCGCGTCTACGAGTCCAAGGGCTTGGTGAACCCCCAGCGCTCGGGCGGCAACACGCGTCTGTATTCGCGTGCCGATATCGAGCGCCTGGAGCTCATCAACCAGCTGACTGACGAGGGCATCAACCTTGCCGGCGTGGTGCGCATCCTCGATATGAAGGAGCGTGCCGAGGAGCGCGAGCGCGAGAACGAAAAGCTCCGCGCCCGCGTGCGCCAGCTCGAGGACGAGCTGCACGAGTATAAGATGCAGAAGAAGATCACCGCCCTGGCCCCGCGCGACGGCTCGGTCAACCCCGAGCAAGTCATGCGCAAACTGCTGGGCACGGGCGGCGACCTGTAGGCACTCATTGGGGACAGACTTAAATGAGTACCTGCAGAATGAGAGTGGATAATCTCCCGTTTTTTGCCTGTTTGCAGGCTCAAAGTGGGAGATTATCCACTCTCGTCATTTGAGCGTCTAAGTCTGCCTCCCCAGGACCTAACTCGTCCTCTGCTTTACTGAGATAAAGTGAACGCAGAGATTCGTAACCCACTCGCAACCGTTCTATGGCACGATATTGAACGAATGTATGCTATGCGCCCAAATCTTTTGGGCAGAGTGGGAGACAGTATGGTCAAGCTGTACGAGGACGGCATCTACCTGCGCGGCGGCAGCGAGGTTGTGCCTGCGGCCGAGGCTGCCGAGCGCGGTATTACGCAGACACCCGAGGATGCCAAGCGCGGCACCATCGCGTATTCGATCCTCCAGGCACACAATACGTCGGGCGACCCCGAGGCACTCAAGATTCGCTTCGATGCCATGGCGAGCCACGACATCACCTTTGTCGGCATCATCCAGACGGCGCGCGCTTCGGGCATGGAGCAGTTCCCGCTGCCTTACGTGCTCACCAACTGCCATAACTCGCTGTGCGCCGTGGGCGGCACCATCAATGAGGACGACCACGTCTTTGGCCTTTCCGCAGCCAAGAAGTACGGCGGCATCTTCGTTCCGCCGCACATCGCCGTCATCCACTCCTTTATGCGCGAGAACTTCGCCGGTTGCGGCAAGATGATCCTGGGTTCCGACTCGCACACCCGCTATGGTGCCCTGGGTACCATAGCCGTGGGCGAGGGCGGCGGCGAGTTGGCAAAGCAGCTGCTGCGCGACACCTACGATGTCGCCTATCCCGGCGTCGTGGCCATCTACCTCACGGGCGCCCCGCGCCCCGGCGTCGGCCCGCACGACGTGGCGCTCGCCATCATTCGCGCCGTCTTTGCCAAGGGCTACGTCAAGAACAATGTCATGGAGTTTGTGGGCCCGGGCATCGCGAGCATGACGACCGACTACCGCAACGGCGTTGACGTCATGACCACCGAGACCACCTGCCTGTCGAGCATCTGGGCCACCGACGAGGACACGCACGCGTTTTTGACCAT
>CAUDYH010000177.1 GCA_958453575.1 uncultured Collinsella sp. | reverse complement strand
CGAAGCGCACGGCGGGGTCCTGACATGTCCGAGGACGATTTGGGATGTAAGCCCTGGGGTCTCCGATGAGAGCAGTTTCGGCCGAGGCTATTCGTCGCCGAAGCTGATGCCCAACGCCTTGGCCTCGCGTACCAGATCGCTCTGGGGGTCGACAAACTTGAGCTTGCCGGCGACCTCCTCGAGCGGCATGTGGCACATCTTGCCGTCACGCAGGGCAATCATGTAGCCAAACTCGCCGCGTAGGCAGCCAAGCGCTGCCTCGACGCCGCACTGGGTCGCAAAGATGCGGTCCTGGGCGTCGGGCTGGCCGCCGCGCTGCGTGTGACCGGGGATGGCGACGCGGGTCTCGCGACCGGTCTTGGCCTCGATCTCCTTGGCGATGTCGTACACGATTGACGGGCTCGTGCGCTCGGCGAGCTTCTTCTTGTACTCCTTCTTGGACAGTGCCGCGTCCTCCTTGGAGATGGCGCCCTCGGCGACGGCTACGATGGTAAAGCGGCTGCCGGTCTCCATGCGATGCTCGATGGTCTTGATGACGTTATCCATGTCGTAGGGGATCTCGGGAATCAGGATGACGTCCGCGCCGCCCGCGACGCCGGCATACAGCGGAATCCAACCGACCTTGTGGCCCATGATCTCGATGACAAACACGCGGCCGTGACTCGAGGCAGTGGTGTGGATGTCGTCGATGCACTTGGTGGCGACGTCGATGGCGCTCGTAAAGCCAAACGTCAGCTCGGTGCCCCAGGTGTCGTTATCGATGGTCTTGGGCAGGGCGATAACGTTGAGGCCCTCTTCGCGCAGGCGGTTGGCGGTCTTGGTGGAGCCGTTACCGCCCAGCATAAACAGGCAGTCGAGCTGCAGCTTATGATAGGTGTGGACCATTGCGGGCACCTTCTCGACGCCGTCGGCCTCGGGAATGTCCAGGCGCTTGAACGGCGTGCGGCTCGTGCCCAGGATGGTGCCGCCGCGGGTGAGGATGCCGCTAAAATCGGCGGGCGTCATGACGCGGAACCTGCTGTAGATAAGGCCCTGGTAGCCGTCCTCAAAACCATAGATCTCAATAGGCTCTTCGCTATTGGTCATAAGCGTTTTGACAATGCCGCGCATGGTGGCGTTGAGCGCTTGACAGTCGCCGCCACTGGTAAGAAGACCGATCCTAAGCATGATGAATCCTTCCGGGCAAGTTATAACATGCGCATAAGTTTACCCCCGCACACTGTTGATACGGGGGTAAAACGTGTTAGCTCAAGCGTATAGAAATGTAAACAACGCCAGGCGAGCGTAAAGTCGACGGGCCTGGCTCCTTACAGTGCGAATGCGTCGATGTCGCCCCAGTGGCGGCGCAGCGTGATGGCGGCAGCGGGCTCGGTGTTGTCAAAGACGACCGACCACTGCGTGTTGCTGGTGATGTCTTCCGGATTGGGCTCTTGCGCTGCAGCGCGTAGGGCCTTCCAAGCGACTGCCTCGTCTTGGGCGCCGGTATGGGCGTCGAGGACATCGGCGATTGCGGCGGCGCGCTCTTTACCATGGCCTAGCTCGCCATTCTTTTGGTTAGGCAGCACTTCGTCGCCATAGCAGGCGTAGAAGTTCGTAACCTGGGTTACAGGAGTCGCTTTGAAAGCGCGGTCCGGATCGCGCGGATCCCACTCTACTACGCGCGCGTCACCGGCGGCGTCGTTTATAAAGAAGTGGTAATCGCGTCCTGCCATGGCGTGCATGTCGTAGGCGGAAAGCAGGTCGACAGCTTCTTGCGTGGTGGCGGCACGGTCGAGCACCAGACGGATGGCGAGCGAGGTATTGATGACGGGGCGCTGCGTGTCCTGGTCACAGGGTTTGGAATCCAGGGTGAGCACGGCAATGGACACGCCACATTCGTTGACGCCGTCGAGCTGGGCAAACGGGCCCATGAGTGCGGCGGCGCGTCCGGCGACGGAGTCAAGCGGAGTGTTATCGCCCAGGTTGTTAAGGGCGGCAAACCCGATGGAGGCATAGCCGCCGCGTGGGTGATTGCGCACCAGCAGCGCCGAGGTGTCGTCCTTAAAGTCGTAATTGCGACCGGTACGCACGCGGCCTTCGGCATCTACGGCGACAAAAGCGCTGCAGGCAAACTGGGGCGCCTGGACATGTGCCGGCACACCGGGCAGCACCTGCGCCACCACGGCATCGATGTAGGCCTGGTCGTCGCGTACGCCGGCGGCGATGATGCGATCAAGATCGTAGTCGTAGGCGATGTCGATTGCGTACAGGTCATAGCCATCCGCGTAGCCGGTCAAGCGTTTGAGCGACGCGGCGGACTTGATTTGCTTGTGATAAACGATACCGGTGGCAGCGGCAAGGCCGACGGCGACACCCGCGACACCGCAGGCGATGGCAATGTACGTGGCTTCATGACGGCTCCTCTCGTCCTGTTAGCGCAATTGTCGCAAAAGGAGCGCGGACATGATGGCTCAACTTGGTGAGCGGCGCGGAATTAAGCACGGAATGAAGAGTGCGGCGCTGGCGTGGCGGGGTATGCTGGAGGGGACCATCAACCCAGCGAAAGGGGAGAGCATGACGGATCAGGAAACGATCGAGCGCGTGCACGTGACGGCCGACGATATCGAGGCCTCCAACGACCTTATCGACTTTATCGAGGCATGCCCCAGCATGTTCCATACGGCAGCGACCATTATGGCCGAACTCGACGAGGCGGGCTTTACCTACCTGCCCGAGAACGCAGCGTGGGACATCGAGCCGGGCGGGCGTTATTACACGCAGCGCAACACCTCGAGCGTCGTTGCCTTTAAGGTGGGCGAAGACCTGGCCGCTACGTGGGGCGAGGACGGCGTTGCCGGCGACTATCATTTTCAACTCACGGCGTCACACAGCGATTCGCCGACGTTTAAGGTTAAGGCCGTGCCCGAGCTCGACGGCGCGGGCGAGACGCTGCGCCTGAACACCGAGGCCTACGGCGGCATGATCGACTACACCTGGTTCGATCGCCCGCTGGCACTTGCGGGCCGCGTGCTGGTGCGCGAGGGCGACCGTATCGAGAGCCGCTTGCTCGCTACCGAGCGCGAAGTTGCCATTATCCCGAGCCTTGCCATCCATATGAATCGTGGCGTTAACGAGGGCTTTGCGCCCAACCGAGCTGTCGACCTGTGCCCGCTCATCAGCGCCGGCGACCTTAAGCAGGGAGATTTTGACGCCCTGATCGCCGACGAACTGGACGTTGAGCCCGAGCAAATTTTGGGTCGCGACCTGTTCCTGGTCAATCGTCAGGATGCACGCATTTGGGGCTGGGCCGACGAGTTTATCTCGACGCCCAAGCTCGACGACCTGGCCTGCGCCTACACCTCGCTGCAGGCATTTTTGGGTGCCGAGAATGCGCACGACGTTTCGGTCTTTTGCTGCTTTGATAACGAGGAGGTTGGCTCCGAGACCAAGCAGGGCGCCATGTCGACGTTCTTGGCCGACGCGCTGCGCCGCATCAACGGGTCGCTGGGCTTCGATGACGAGTCGTACCACCGCGCACTTGCCGCTTCGATGCTCGTGAGCTGCGACAACGCGCATGCCGTGCACCCCAACCACGCCGAGAAGTGCGACGCCCGCAACCAGGTTGTGCTTAACGGCGGCATCGTCATCAAGGAGGCCGCCAACCAGCACTACTGCACCGACGCCTTTAGCCGCGCGGTGTTCCAGGCCATTTGCGATGACGCCGACGTGCCCACGCAGGCCTTTGCCAACAAGAGCGATATGGCCGGCGGTTCTACCCTGGGCAATCTGTCCAATATGCAGGCGAGCATGCATGCCGTGGACGTGGGCCTGCCGCAGCTTGCCATGCACTCGAGCTACGAGACCGGCGGCGTGCGCGACGTAATGTACGCCATCCGCGCCCTCACCGCCTTCTACGAGCGTGACCTGACCATCAACGGCGCCGAAAGAGTGGAGCTCTAAAACCTGCCAAAAAGGGACAGGTTTATTTTGGCAGGTTTTATCTGGGCGAATGCAAAGGGT
>CAUDYH010000176.1 GCA_958453575.1 uncultured Collinsella sp. | reverse complement strand
TTCGATCTCTTTTCGAAGACAGTTCCCTTTAATTTGCCAGAAGCATCTTTTATCCAAGTAGCAAGTGCCACAAGATAAACGGTGTCCTTTGGGTTGGGCAAGAAGCCCCCGCCGATAGTGGAATTGAAATCTTGAATGCTGTATTTAGCCTTAAGGATGAGATCGGACATTAATTCATAATGATCGGAGTCCTTCCAGGGCCATTTCTTCCATATGCCGCCTCCGTGTTCACCTAAATCATCGGTGGTCTTTAGTTTTTCGATCGCTTGCATGTCACTCCTGTCTATTCGATTTGTTGCAGCGCTTCTTTTGTTGTCTTGATGTCAACATGGTGCCCATTAATGGCTATAATCTGCCAGCTATCCAAAGAATGAGTCCAAAGGTTGATTTGGAGGATTGGCGGCATAGGATTGACGGACCCGGAGTTCTCCCTTAAAGTAAGTCTTGTGATGAGGCCTTGCGACGGTACGTCCGGCTTGGTCCGTGGGTACCGCCGAAAGGCGGTTTTCGCGTTTAAGGGGCCCAAATGGATAAACCATTTAAATCTATTGATGAGCAGATTGCTATTCTTGAAAGCCGTGGACTCGAATGCGATAACAATACTCGTTTAGTTTTGGAACGCGAGGGATACTATCCGGTTATTAACGGCTACAAGGATTTGTTTCTCGACCAGCGTGGAGATTCTTGCCACGAGCTATTCGTAAAAGGTACGAAGTTTTCTGATATATATCGTTTATTCGAATTTGACCGTTCATTGCGTCTGCTCATGTTTGAATACTTTAACAAGGCGGAAGCAGTGCTTAAAACCGTCTGTTCTTATCGTTTCGCAATGGCCCATAAAGATAGCCCGGAGGCATACCTGGATAGAAGATCCTACCGTGCCGATGCTGGTTATCGAAAAAAGATCGACATGCTTATTGGTGATTTCGAGAAGGTGCTGTGTAGGTCTCAAAAATGGAAAAGCGATTATAAAAGGGACTACATTCGGCATTATGAGAATAATCACGACAATACGCCGGTATGGATTCTTATGAATTATTTGATGCTTGGTCAGGCATTCAAGTTCTATGAGTTTCAGCCAGAAAGCATGAGAAATTCCATTGCCAAGTCGTTTTCTGATCTTTATTCCGAGACGCATGAAGTCGATAAGCGCATCAGCCCGCGTAGGCTAAGACTTGCATACGATCACATTAAAGATTTTCGAAATATCTGTGCGCATGACGAACGTCTATTCTGCGCCAGGGTGTCTCCGTCTCACGATGTCAATCTAGTAGGGGTTTTAAGCGATCTTGAGCTAGTGCTGACTGAGGATGACTATAAGATGTTACGATGAAATATACTGCTTGATGCACTTAAGTTGAGCGACGAGCTCAGCAACGATGCCAGCGCAAAGGTGCTTTTCGCTATGGGTGTTAACGATTTATCGAGTGTGTTTCCTAGGGAAATATTGGGGTCGTAATCGACGCGAGCGATGAATTTACTCTACAAGTTGGATGCGCATGAGATTGCGCAGAGCGGGCGGGACGTTGCCCATTGGTGGCGTCCCGCCCGCGCTTCGTTGGCTATACGTGATGCGGCAGCTCCAGCATGAGGCCGTCTCGCGCTTCTTCGAGACTCGCCTGGCCTGCCTATGCGTTTTGCTAGGCGGGCCTTCTTATGCCGCGGGTGTGGATAGCCTTACCATTGTGGGGCAGACCTTCGACGAGCCGGGTGTCTCGGGCCCCGGCTGGGTGGCGCGCACGTTATTGCTGCTGGCGACGGATCGGTCGATGATTGTCGCTTCTTTGGTGTGTACGCCTCCGATGGCCAGTTTGCCATGGACGCCTCCTGGGTGTACGCGACCGGCGCCATAGCCGATGTTGTCTGCGAGAGTGACTCACTTACGTCCGCGCAGTTTGTGACGCCGGCGGGCGGGGCCTTTGGTACCGCCTGCGTGATGGACGCCAGCGGGGCCGTAGCGCTGCGTGTGGTAATTGAACCCGCGGGCGCCCTGCCGCCGGCGGGGAAGACCCAGCCCGGTACCGATGAACCTGCCGGTGGCAATCCCGCGGGGGATACAAAGCCCGGAAGCGAAGGAAAGCATAGCGACGAGAACAAGCCCAGCGAAGATTCCGCCCCCACGCCTGATTCGTCGCCCAAGTCGGACGCCAGGCCCGCGTCCGCGTCCATCAAGACGCCTGCGACCAAGACCACCAAAAAGACCAAGCCCACAACAACGCAAGCCGCCGCGCTCCCTAAGACCGGCCACGGCGACTGGGCGGTTGCGTGCCTTGCCTTCGTCTTCCTAGGTATGTTATTGCTCACCATAAAAGTTCGGGCTCTTCGCTGGGGGCCTTATGTGCCAATGTAGTTTCTACTGCCTCTTTCCCGCATTTCTCTGAGTCAATAATGCAGATTGCTTGAACTCGGCTTGGGGCTTGCCATGTATTTGAATTTGGCTAAACTTAACCTATAAGTTAACCACATTTGGTTTTATCTGAGGCGGAGGGGGTGGCCTTTGGTTAGTGACTATGAACTTGTCGAATATGCTGATCCCGAGGGACGACCTTTTTGGGAACTAACCACCTCCCCTGAGAACTCTCAATTTCAGAAGATGATGTCTGATCCTAAAACGAAGTTTACCGCCCGTAAAATGATCAATCAGATTTCAAAAGTCTATGACTACGGGCTAAAGGATGTCAGTGGAACGTCAAAGCTTCGATGTATCGAGCCTAAGATTGGACTATACGAACTCAAGGGTTTTGATGGGGTTAATCGAGAAATGGTCTACGCGATTTGCCAAGGCGTGGACAAGATTGTTTTGCTTTTTTGGTTTAAGGGCCATCAAGGCTCGGGAAATATTTCCAAAGAAATTAAACGCGCAAAACAGTTGGCCCCGATAGCAAAGCAGCTTTTGGAGTCATAGCGTCGGCTTTTTTGCCCGCTTACGAAACGGAGACTTGTAATGGTTAAGGTCGATTTATCAGACTTTTACGCGGAAACGGAAACGAGCGAAACCCGTGCCTATGAGCACGCACTAGATATTGAGTTTATTGTTCATCGCGAGATGCAGCGCTCGGGCTTGAGTAAAAGTGAGCTGGCAAAGCGTATGGGCGTGAGTCTTCAGTCGCTTTCGAAATTGTTGAATTCTCAGCCCAACATGACGCTGAAAACAATCGCAAAGTTTGAGCTTGCGTTGGGTATCAAAATCATTCCTCAGGTCATTTCCAGTTATTCGAATGAGGCGCCGTTTTCTTCGTCTAATAACTCTGTCCGAGAACAATGGTCTTCATTTAACAGCGACTGCTCGGCGAAACGATTGAACTTTGAGATGATTCCGGGAGGTTTGGCTGCATGAGCAAGGATTTCATTGCGCCTATTCAGGTTGTTCATTTGTTTGTTGTCGACTCAACTTTTCATATCGAGAATGAGCCCTCCCAGAATATGGATTTAAAAGTTGACGTTAGCTATCAGGACGTCCATCTATTGAGGAACAAGGCGGGCGAGCGTGCAGACTTAAAGCTGTATGTGTGTGGCAGTCTGATTGATAGGGACGATGCAAAGGAAAAAATGCGCGCTGATGTGACGGTTGCTATTTCGGTGTCAACAAAAATGCCGTTCGACATTTCAGACGATGAAGCGCGCCGTTATCTTCTCTCTAATGCGATTTCCATGGCGTATGGTCACGCTAAGAGCTATCTGATGGTCGTTACTGGACTTTCGCCCATGGGGGCTTTGACGCTGCCGGCAATTCTTCCTTCGGAATTGGCAGCGGACAGCGATGCATCTTTCCAAAGTGAGTAAGTTGTTCTCGAGTTGGATTTTGCCTGCCGCTGTGTGCAAATGTAACGGGGTGCCGAATCGGTAGTCTGACTGATTCGGCATTTATATTTCGAAGTTTCTAGTTGAAGCCCTGCGATGCCCGTGCTGCGACAGCTAAATTGACCGTGACGTCCCGTCTTGCGACACGCATGTAGCTCCGCACGGGTATCATGGTGAAAGCGATTTCAACGACAGGGGTGCTCGTGGTAAAGATGAAAGATGTGG
>CAUDYH010000175.1 GCA_958453575.1 uncultured Collinsella sp. | reverse complement strand
GCGAGCTCGAATACGAGGTCTTGCGCCGGGTGGGCAAAGCTGCCTGCGACGAGGTTGCCGAAGGCCGACGTCAGACCGATGACTATCGCGACTATATCGAGAGCTGGGTCCACGAGGCCAAGCTGCCCCTGGCGGCGGCCCACCTGATTTTGGAAAACCTGGACGGCAGCGAAGACGACCTGTCGCGTGTGGATGACCTGGGTCGCGAGCTGGCTCGCGTTGAGCGCTATATCGACCAGGCGCTGTACTATGCGCGCTCGGAAGTCGTGGAGCGCGACTACCTGATTCGCCGTTGGGATCTCAAGACCTTGGTGACGGGCGCGATTAAAGCCAACGCGCGCGAGCTTATCGCGGCGCACGTGGCTCCGGTGTGCGAGAACCTCGACTTCGAGGTCTTTACCGACGAGAAATGGCTGGAGTTCATCTTAGGCCAGCTTATTCAGAACAGCATCAAATATGCGCGCGAGGACGGCGCAAAGATCGTGTTTTCGGGCGCGTTGCTGGACGAGGGCCTGGCGAGCGAACGCATCGAGCTTACCGTCGCGGACAACGGCTGCGGCGTGAGCGCGGCCGACCTGCCGCGCGTGTTCGAGAAGGGTTTTACCGGCGACAACGGCCGCACCACCAAGCGCGCAACGGGCATCGGCCTCTACCTGGTGGCGCGCCTGTGCTCCAAGATGGGCATCGACGTCACCGCGGCATCCGAGCCCGGCGAAGGCTTCGTCGTAACATTCGCGTTTTCAACGAATAAGTTTCAATATTTCGAGTAACGCACGCGGCAGACGCCCACCCAAACAAAAACGTGCAGCCCAAACAAACCGTGCCACCCCAACCGGGGCGGCACGCCATCTTTTATCAGCCAACTCGCTGAAGTAAGGCTGCGAAGGCCGCGGGGCCGGGAGGGGTTTCCTAAGGGCATATCCCGCAGCCGCAACGCGGCGAGGACGTGCCCGTGGAAACCCCGCAGGCCCCGCGGCCGGTGGGAGCAACGCTACTTCACAACCAAAATGTCGCAGTCCGTATTGCGCAGCAGGAACGTCGAAATTGAACCCAGCAGCGCATACTTGATCGAGGACAGGCCGCGGGCGCCGCAGAGCACCAGGTCGGGCTTAACCACGTCGAGCATCTCGTCCTTGAGCGTCTCGCGAATGCGGCCGGCGCGAATCATGACCTCGACCTCGGGAATGTCGGGATTGGCCTTGGCCTCTTCGAGCTGCTTGGCGATGGAGTTCTTAAATGCCTCCTCTAGGCCGTTGACCAGGTCGACCGGATAGGAGCCGGCGCTCTCGAGTGCCGTGGAATCGATAACGTGGCCGATAATCAGCTTGGCGCCGTTGTTCGCGGCGACCTTGATGGCGCGTGCGAGCACAAAATCCTGCTGCTCAGTACCGTCGAGTGAAACAAATACCTTGGTGTAGCCCTCGTTCATGGTTTCCTCCTTGGTCTATCGCACGGGCGCGGGGCTCGTGCGTCGGGCGGGCGCGGGTGCGTTGACCGCCGGACACTTTATCTTGTTGCAGTTATACCCAAGGATTTCGGTTTAACTGCTCGCAATTCTGTGAACGGGCGAGTTTTTTGGTAAGGGTAGGCGCGGTCGCACCGCCAACGGTTGATAATGGGACATCGCCCGCATCGTCCGCAGAACATCTACCGGCGGGTGTCTAACGAGGGGGTCCCTTTGGATATTATCGAGCTTCTAAAATCTGCCTTCATGGGCCTGGTCGAGGGCATCACCGAATGGCTGCCCGTTTCGTCGACGGGTCACATGATCTTGGTGGACGAGTTCGTCAAGATGAACGTGAGCGAGACGTTCTGGAATATGTTCCTGGTCGTGATTCAGCTCGGCGCCATTCTGGCCGTCTGCGTGCTGTTTTTCCACGAGCTCAACCCGTTCTCGCCCAGCAAGGGCAAGGAGGGCCGTCGCGACACCTGGGTGCTGTGGGGCAAGATTGTGCTCGGTTGCATTCCTGCGGCGGCGATCGGCCTGCCGCTCAACGACTGGATGGAGGAGCATTTCTACAACGCTCCCGTCGTGGCGCTGGCGCTCATTGTGTACGGCGTGCTGTTTATCGTGATAGAGAACTGGCGCGCGAGCAAGCGCGAGGAACTGGCCGTTGCCGGTTCGTTTGGTTCGCGTGCTGTGGTGTCGGGTGGACGTCCCGCCGGTGCGCACTTTGCGGCGTCCGCCACGGCTACCGCTGAGGATGAGGACGATGACGAGAATCTGGACTTTGGTTCCATCGCCACGCTCGAGGACCTGAGCTGGAAGACTGCGCTGGGTATCGGCTGCTTCCAGGTGCTTTCGCTGGTGCCTGGTACGTCTCGCTCCGGTTCTACCATCATCGGCGGCCTGCTTTTGGGCTGTACGCGTTCGGTGGCGTCTAAGTTCACGTTCTTCCTGGCTATTCCTGTTATGTTTGGCGCGAGTGCGCTCAAGCTGGTCAAGTACTTCATCAAGGGCGGCACGTTCGGCACCAACGAGATCGCCATCTTGGGCGTGGGCTGCGTTGTGGCCTTTGTGGTTTCGCTCATCGCCATCAAGTGGCTCATGGGCTTCGTCCGCCGTCACGACTTCAAGTGCTTCGGCGTCTACCGCATCATCCTGGGCATCGTAGTGCTCGCATACTTCTTCGTTCTGGAGCCCATGCTCGGCCTGTAACTTGGTTGACGCTGCGCGGCGGCCAGAGCGACAACTTGTCATTCAAAGAGGGTGGCATGACCAAAAGGTCTATGCCGCCCTCGTTTTTGGGCGATGGGGTGGGCCTGACGGCGGCGCACGGAGTCGTGGTGTGATTTGCGTCGGTGTCCGCGCGGCTCGGTATACTGGTACGGCTCAAACTATGGCGCTGCCCGCAGGCGCGCCGTCCGTCAGATGAGGAGTCGCCCATGACCCAGCCCTTGCCCTGGGAAAAGAACGCCGCGGTACCCGTGCCGCCTGCGCCGGAACCCGTGCCGCTCGATGCATACACCGCCCCCGCTGCGCCGGAGCCCGAGCTCGTTCCGCTCGACATCTACGACGCTTCCGCGCCGGCACCCAAGCCCGCCAAGCCGCTCGTCGACATCGATAGCCTGAACCCCGCCCAGCGTGAGGCGGTACTCACCACCGAGGGTCCGTTGCTGGTGCTCGCCGGCGCCGGTTCGGGTAAGACCCGCGTCCTGACCTTCCGCATCGCGCATATGCTTGGCGACCTGGGCGTTAAGCCCTGGCAGGTCCTGGCCATCACGTTTACCAACAAGGCCGCGGCCGAGATGCGCGAGCGTCTGGCAGCGCTCATCCCCAGTGGCACCCGCGGCATGTGGGTGTGCACCTTCCATGCCATGTGCGTGCGCATGCTGCGCGAGGACGCCGACCTGCTGGGCTACACCGGCCAGTTCACCATCTACGATGACGATGACTCAAAGCGCATGGTGCGCGACATTATGCAGGCGCTCGGCATTGAGCAAAAGCAGTTCCCCATCAACATGATCCGCAGCAAGATCAGCTCGGCCAAAAACGCCATGATCGGGCCCGAGGACATGCTCAAATCCGCTGACAGCCCCAATGACAAAAAGGCCGCGCAGGTCTACTTGGAGCTGGAGCGCCGCCTGCGCGCCGCCAACGCGATGGACTTCGACGACCTGCTCGTGCGCACGCTCGAGCTGCTGCGCACCCGCCCCGAGGTGCTCGACAAGTATCAAGAGCGCTTCCGCTACATTAGCGTCGACGAGTATCAGGACACCAACCACGTCCAGTACGAGATCGCCAACCTGCTGGCCGCCAAGTACCAAAACCTTATGGTCGTGGGCGACGACGACCAGTCCATTTACAGCTGGCGTGGCGCCGACATCACCAACATCCTGGACTTTGAGCAGGACTTTAAAAACTGCAAGACCGTCAAGCTGGAGCAGAACTATCGCTCTACGGGCCATATCCTGAGCGCCGCCAATGCCGTTGTTCGCCACAACTCGCAGCGCAAGGACAAGCGCCTGTTTACGGCCGAGGGCGATGGCGAGAAGATTCAGGCTTTCCAGGCAAGCGACGAGCGCGACGAGGGTCGCTGGATTGCCGGCGAG
>CAUDYH010000174.1 GCA_958453575.1 uncultured Collinsella sp. | reverse complement strand
GCTAGAAAGTAAGCCACGGTGAACTATATTGGTTTCAGCAACGGAGCAGGCAATAGGCGATGAAAAAGCCTGCCCTGTTGAGTTTGATTCGCATCCCTCCCCTCTGTGCGATTCAACGGTGTACTTCGGGAACAGGCCCGCTGGCAGCTAACTGCCGGCGGGCCTGTTCCTGTTTGTCGGGAGAGTGTGATGGATGGAGCTGAAGCGGTCCGGCTCCAAAAAAGGCGGACGCCGTAGCGCCCGCCCTAAAGCAATCGAAAGCTCAAGCCAACAAATCGGTCTAGTACACCATGCCCATGGCGTCCTGAACCTCGGCCAGGGTCTGCTCGGCGATCTCATTGGCGCGACGGTTGCCCTCATGCAGGACGTCCTTCACATAGTCCAGATCGTTCTCGTAGCGCTGGCGACGCTCGCGGATAGGTGCGAAGTACTCGTTGACGGCCTCGGTCACGTACTTCTTGAGCTGGCCGGAGCCGCCCATGCCAATCTCCTCGGCAATCTCGACTTCGGAACGGCCGGTGCAGATGGCGGCTGTTGAAAGCAGGCCAGACACGCCGGGGCGGTTCTCGGGATCGAACGTGATCATGCGCTCGGAGTCGGTCTGGCTCTTCTTGATGCGTTTGGCCGTTTCCTCGGCGGTCATCGAGATGTTGATGGCGTTGCCGTAGCTCTTGCTCATCTTGCGACCGTCCAGGCCCGGCAGCAGCGGGGTCTCGGACAGCAGCGCGTCGACCTCGGGGAACACCTTGCCGTAGCGGTTGTTAAAGCGGCGGGCGATGGTGCGGGTGAGCTCGATGTGCGGCAGCTGGTCGCGGCCGACGGGCACGACGTTGCCCTTGCAGAACAGGATGTCGCAGGCCTGATGCACCGGGTAGGTGAGCAGAAGGCCGGTGAGCTCGTGGCCCGAGGCCTCCATCTCGGCCTTGACGGTGGGGTTGCGCGCCAGCTCGGCCTCGGAGACCAGCGACAGGAACGGCAGCATGAGCTGGTTGGCGGCGGGCACGGCGGAGTGCGCGTAGATCATGGTCTTGTTGGGGTCAATGCCGCAGGCAAGGTAGTCCATGACCATGTTGTACACGTTGTCCTGGATGTGCTCGGTGGTGTCGCGGTCGGTGATGACCTGATAGTCGGCGATGAGCACGTTGGTCTTTGCACCCATGTTCTGTAGCTCCACGCGGCCCTTGAGGGTACCGAAGTAGTGGCCCAGGTGCAGACGGCCGGTGGGGCGGTCGCCGGTGAGCATGGTGAACTTCTCGGGCGTCTTGGCCAGGCCCTCGCGAATGGCGTTGCTCTTTTGCAGCGCGACTTCGTAGCTGTTCTCGTTTGGCATGATTGCTCCTAACGTATGTTCATGGGTCAAGATGATAGCGTGTTTATTAGAGAGGCGGTGCGTAAGTAGGCGAGGGGCGGGAGAGGGACGCGCGTGGTGCGGCATGTGCGATGGGTGCGGCGCGGCCGCGCTTGGCTAACGGTGCCTTGGCACATTCTCGGCAGCTTGCCCTAGAGCTTGTGGTGGCGCTCTTCTTTGCGCTCCTCGGCTGCCTGCTCCTCCTGCTTAAAGGCGGGGTCGTCGGGGGTGACGAGCTCGTCCTCATGCGTGCGCTTGTTGTAATGGTGGCGTAGCACGGGTTCAAACAGGTGCAGGTGCTTGGCAAAGGCCGCCGAGCCAATGGCGAGCACGGTAAAGATGAGCACACGCATGGGCACTTCGACCTGGTTAATCGCGGCGGCGCCGGCCGAAAGCATGATGCACCAGGCATAGATGAGTAGTACGGCCTGCTTTTGGTTGTAACCCTCTTGAATGAGGCGGTGGTGGATGTGGCCCTTGTCGGCCTGCCCAATGCTAATGTGGGCGCGCTTGCGGCGCACGATGGCGCTAAACGTATCGATGATGGGCACGCCGGCCACGATGAGCGGGATGATGAGCGAGGTGAGCGCGGCGGTGCGGCTCACGTTGAGCAGCGAGATGGAGCCCAGCGCAAAGCCCAGAAGCAGCGACCCCGAGTCGCCCAAGAAGATGCTTGCGGGGTTGAAGTTGTAGCGCAAAAAGGCCAGACAGGCGCCAAAGAGCGCAATGGAGAGCGCGGCGGCGTCGATGCGGCCCGAGAGAACGGCCATCGAAAACATGGTGAACGACGCGATGCCGCAGATGCCCGTGGCCAAGCCGTCGAGGCCGTCGATGAGGTTAATGATGTTGGTGAATGCCACCAGATAGATCACGGTGATGGGGTAGGCGAGCCATCCGAGCATGATTTCGCCGGGGGCAAACGGGTTGACGATGACGCCGATCCGCAGGCCGCCGATACAGGCGATAAGCGCGGCGAGGACCTGTCCGGCTAGCTTTTGCTTGGGCTTGAGCTGGAAGACGTCGTCGATAGCGCCGGTCGCAAAGATGACGGTAAAAGAAAGCGCAAGTATGGGGTAGCTGATGTGCAGACGGGGGTGGGGCACCAAAACGGGCGGCCAACCCAGGTACCAGGTGCCTAGGATTTGCACAATACAGGCAACGACCAGGCCCAAAAACACCGCCGTTCCGCCCAAACGCGGGATGGGCTTGGTGTTAATGCGGCGCTTAGAAGGATAGTCGACGGCGTCGAGCTTAATTGCCAAGCGCTTGACCAGGGGCACCGTGAGGAAGGTCGTGATAAAGGCCGCCGCTGCCACGCATAGATACGGTATGTAGCTCGGGGATGAAGCCATGAATCTAAAAACCGCCAAGCGTCGAAGGAAAAGGTCAAAGGTTGCTAAGCGCAAAGGGCATAGCCGAACCATGATACTCGACCAAGGGGGGTGCATGGAATTGCA
The DNA here is from genome assembly GCA_958453575.1 of uncultured Collinsella sp. Classification (GTDB taxonomy): domain Bacteria; phylum Actinomycetota; class Coriobacteriia; order Coriobacteriales; family Coriobacteriaceae; genus Collinsella. The sequence goes on along the minus strand of CAUDYH010000174.1, from coordinate 1,270 downwards.
CGCAGCGATAATCACGCGCTTACCAGATATTGGGATGTTGTCGATGGATTGTCGGGATACCGGCGGGGATCCATATGGGCTGTAATGGTGGTTTTCGGCAAATAAAAACCACCCCCCACGTTACGAAAATGAACCCACCTAAAACAGGTGGGTGCCCTCATCGACTGTTCCAGCGTCCTTAACAACGAAGGATACCTGTACTAGGTACGACTGTGTGGGCTCCCTAAATAAACGCGACGGTTCACCCAGTTGCTCCGCGGGGGGCGGAATACCTACATCATAAAGCGGCACTTTATCGATTCCAGTCTTGACATTACAAAAATCGTGTCGGACGATTACGGCGCCTTGGGCTCGAGCCGTCTGTGCGGTTGGTCCCTTTACGTTTGAGCTGCTGAATCGTTGTTTTGGAGCATGTTTTTATGTCGACGCCGTTGACCGAACTTTTTTCGCCCGCCTGCCATTTGTGTCCGCGCCGTTGCGGTGCGGTGCGCGACGAGGGTGCGCACGGCGTATGCGGTGCCGATGACACGCTCAAGGTGGCCCGCGCGGCGCTCCATATGTGGGAGGAGCCGCCCATTTCGGGCGAGGCCGGCTCGGGTACGATTTTCTTTAGCGGCTGTTCGCTCAAATGTATCTATTGCCAGAACCACGAGATCTCGACGGGCAATTTTGGGCTTGAGATTTCGCCCGAGCGCCTGGTCGAGATTATGCTGGAGCTGCAGGACCAAGGTGCCAATAACATCAATCTGGTGACAGCGACGCATTATGCTCACCTGCTGCCGGCCGCGATTGCCGCAGCTCGGGAGCGCGGACTGGTCATTCCAATCGTCTACAACACGAGCGGTTATGAGCGTGCGAGTGCCGTGGCGGCGCTCGGCGATTTGGTCGACGTGTGGCTTACCGACTTTAAGTATGCCAATGCGGCGCTTGCGCAGTCACTCTCTCATATTAAGGACTACCCGCGCGTGGCTGTGTCGGGTCTGGCCCAGATGGCGCGCGAAATTGAGCGCCGCGGGGGAGAGCTGGTAGACGGGGACGGGCTCATGAAGCGCGGCATAATCGTGCGTCATCTGGTGCTGCCGGGGCATGCGGACGATTCGTGCCGCGTGTTGGACCTGGTGTGGCAGACGATGGGCGACGTGCCGATCTCGGTCATGAACCAGTACACGCCCAATGCCCTCATGCGCGAACAAGGCGGCGACCTGGCGCGCGCCGTGACGCGCGAGGAGTACGAGCAGGTGCTCGACCATGCCGACGACCTGGGCTTTAC
>CAUDYH010000173.1 GCA_958453575.1 uncultured Collinsella sp. | reverse complement strand
CCACACAAACAAACCCCCCCAACCACAAACCAAACAAACACACACAACAAACACCAACCAATCCTCATCGTCGGCATTATCAGCCTCTTTATACAGGCTAATAACAAAAAGAAGTAACCGCCCGGCCCAGCAAACCAGCGGTTACATCTTTTTGTAATCACTCGGGGAGCGCGCCCGTTTGCCGGTAGCACTTCCTTTATCTGTAGTATAAACGGCAAATGAAAAAAAGTCAAGGTGTGTAACAGCAAAAAGAAGTAACCGCCCCATCTTCCCCAAGATAACGGTTACTTCTTAAGTAATTCCGGGGAACCGCCTGTTTGCCGGTAGCACCCTTGCTATTTCTAGTATATCCGATTTTCTCCAAATGTCAAGGCCTGTAACGCAGAATCCTCCTACGCAGTCCGTGAAGGACTTCCGCAATGTTACAAGCCTATGTAACAAAAGCCCGTGTTATGTTACAAGAACATTACAACTCCCGCGGGGCTCTTGACCTTTGGCGCGCGATGGATTATGATACTGCCAGATGATGGCCAAGGGGCTTTTGTCCCGCGGCAATCAAATTTAGACAGGAGGAAAACTCAATGAAGAACTTCAAAAAGGTTCTTGCGCTGGTTCTGGTTCTGGCATCCCTGCTGGGTCTGGCAACCATGGCCGGCGCGGCGACTGAGTACAAGGACGCCGACAAGATCAACGCGGATTACACCGAAGCGATCAAGGTCCTTGATCTCATCGAAACCATGCAGGGCTATCCCGATGGGAACTTCAAGCCCACTGCAACCATCACTCGTGAAGAGGCTGCTAAGGTCATCGCCATCTTTGACAACAAGGATGCAGACATCAGCACCTACTACACCTCCATCAACCCCTTTACCGATGAAAAGGGTCGTTGGGGCGAGTCCTATGTTGGCTACGGCTATCGCGCAGGCATCATCGCCGGCATGAACGCCACCACCTATGCTCCCACCTCCAACGTCACCGGCACCCAGTTCCTGAAGATGGCTCTAGTCACCCTGGGCTACGATCAGGAGAAGGAAGGCTTTGTTGGCACTTCCTGGGCAGTCAACGTTCTGGCGCTTGCCAAGAAGATCGGCCTGATCGACAATCTGGCTGACGGCTGGAAGCCCGAGCATGACCTGACCCGTGAAGAGGCTGCTCAGATCCTTCTGAACGCTCTGAATGCTGAGACTGTTGAGTACGCACAGGAAGCAAAGTCCGCTGACTTCAAGCCCACTACTAACGCTGATGGTGCTTGGGTCTTCAAGGGCAAGCTGTACCTCACCGTTGCTGGCGCTGTCAAGACTGGCAACAAGCTGTACAAGGACTTCGACCTCAAGAAGGAAGACTCCACCGACGCCTTCTATCGTCCCTACACCAAGTGGACCAAGGATAATGTCTCTGTTGAGATCATGAAGGCCCCGAAGGCTACCTTCACCAAGAAGTTCTCCGCGTGCGATCTGCTTGTCGCTCTGGGCGTCAAGGAGTCCGACACCAAGACCAAGATCTTCATCGATAAAGTCTACTGCGATGGCGACGACACCGCTGATTTCGACGACTACGATATCTACGATGACGCTTACACGAACGCTGACGGCGAAGCTTTCTGGAAGCACGGCAACAGCAACTGCCCGCAGGCTAAGGGTGCAAAGCACGGCGCACAGGGCACGCTGACCCAGGTCTTCTACAACGGCAAGGACGCTGATGGCAACAAGCACTACACCATCACCTCCATCGAGACTTGGCTCGGCAAGGTCACCAAGGTCACCAATAAGACCACTGCTCGCGACAACCACGTCAAGAGCGACGGCGCTGTCAAGCTGAACGCTTACTTTAACAACCTCCAGAAGCTCGAAGAGAACAACTACGATTACTGCGGCAAGATGGACGAAGCTGGCCACACCGGTCACTGCGCAGCCCTCGAGAATGCGAACGATGATGGCGTGACTGAGCTGACCTTCAATGATCCCACCGGTCTGAAGAAGGACGACTATGTCCTGTTCACCTACTCCTTCCGTACGCTCGATGATGACGGCGACAAGACGGACGACTATGAGTGCGTCCAGACTGTCGATGTCACTGAAGGTAAGAACGGCCGTCTCTCCGGCTACAAGTTCGGCACCTCCGCTGGCTCCGATCCTTCCGAGACCCGCATTGACAGCGAATACGTCAAGGATTCCCAGCACTTCCACATGGGCTATGATCTGTCCAAGACCAACCAGTACGGCACCTACACCTTCTTCTATGACGCTTACGGCAACGTGATCGGCATGAAGGACGCTGCTGACTCCTCCAACTGGGCTGTCATCGACCGCGCTTGGGTCACCTTCGAGAACAAGGGCACTGCTGTCATGAACGCTGACGTCGTTAGCGTCGATGATGCGAAGACCACCACCAGCACTGTCAAGAAGTTCACGGATATCACCGATTACATTGAGGCTATTGAGGAATCCATCAACGACTCCTCCGCGAAGAACTTCGCTTATGATCTGGCTGTGTACCTGAAGGACCTCACCAACGGTGAAGGCTACAAGGACTTCGACCCGATTTACGATCACCTGTTCAAGGTTTCCACCGACAAGGATGGCGTCTTCTCCGTGAAGGTTGCTAAGAATTCCGATGGTGAGTACGTTGTCAACGAATACGGCGATCTGGAAAGCACTGATGACACCATCAAGACTGTCAAGGGCAAGCCGTATCTGGAGATCAAGGAAGGCGACATGGATGCTGACAAGAGCATTTCGCTGACCTCCAACACCAAGTTCCTCGTCCACAACATGGACGGCACTTACTCCGCATACACCGGCTACAAGAACGTTCCGTCCCTGATTGCCCACTATGCTGAGGTTGTCTTCGACTCCGACTATGCTGACAAGTTCGTTGCTGAGGTTGTCTATCTGACCAAGGATGTCTACACGACCGATAGCAAGGTTGTCGCTTATGTTGGCAACGGCGCTGATCGCAGCAACATCGAAGTTGTTGAGGACGGCGACACGTACTACAACCTGACTGCTTATGTCAACGGCGAAGAGACCAACGTCTATGTCGACGAGGCCGATATGAAGGCATACTTCGACAAGAAGGCCGATTCCTTCGTGGCTGGCTTCTATGAGCTGCAGTACACCGAGATCGACGGCGTCAAGACCGCGAAGGTCACCAAGAACTACACCGCTTCTACCGACGAAGATGACAACTACCTGGTCGAGCCGGTTGAGGCTCAGTACTTCAACGGCACTGTCATCAAGATCGATGGCACGACCTACGCTCTGACTGATGATTGCGGCCTGTTCGCGATCAACGGCAAGAAGGTCGAAAAGAGCTCCGCTTCCGAGATCGAAGACCTGTACGATGATTTCGACAGCTTCGACGATAGCGATCCCGACAACGAGAACGCTCACAAGGTCTACGTTGCTCTCAACGATAAGGACGAGGCTACCGCGATCTACATCAAGCTGGCAGTCAACGACTAATCCGAACCTTTTAGAGTTCAGTTAGTTCACTCCTAAAAAAGTCCCCGGGGCGCAAGCCCCGGGGATTTTTCCAGCCTCTTGACAAACCGGCTGGATTGCGTATAATAAAAGAAGAGAGACGATACCGATAAGCGGTTCGGCTCGTAATGGTTAGTAGATATTAATACCTAGAAACCGTCACTTGCCAGAGTGGCGGTTTCCACGTCTTTTTACAATGATTGTAACCGTAAAGGCTCCAATATGTAACGTAATACGCATTGGCATTCACCTCCTTTCGGAAGTGTCAGCCGAACCGCCTACCGTGTATCGTATCGTCTCTCCCGCCCCAATGGGGCAAGACCATTGTAGCGCAGAAAGCAGAATTTGTCAATCAAACGCACTTGACAAATCCAAGCTGACGGGTATAATAAAAGAAGAGAGACGATACCGATAAGCGGTTCGGCTCAAGAATTGGTTTGCAGTTTAAAAACTAGAAACCGTCACTTTGCCGAGTGGCGGTTTCAGCGTCTTTAATGGTAACCGTGAAAGGCCCAATATGTAATGTAATACGCATAGGCTGTTACCTCCTTTCGGAAGTGTCAGCCGAACCGCCTACCGTGTATCGTATCGTCTCTCC
>CAUDYH010000172.1 GCA_958453575.1 uncultured Collinsella sp. | reverse complement strand
AGAAAGATTAAATCGATGGACGAGCACCTGACGCGTGCCCGCGACATCAATAAGGAAATTGCCCGTCAGCTGCGACCGCTGGAGCGTCAGGTCGATCGCGCGCGCAAGTATAAAGAGCTGTCCTCGCGCGCGAACGAGCTTACGCAGATGCTGGCCGTCGACGAGCTGCGTTCGCTGCAGTCGCAGTGGAACGACTTGGAGAGCCGCTCCAAGGAAGGTGCCGCCGAGCTGGAGCTTGCGCAGTACCGCTTGGGCGAAAAGGAACGCGAGCTCGAGAAGCTCCAGGTCATGCTCGAGGAAAAGGGCCTGTTTGTGGGCGATCTGGGCGAGCAGCGCCGCCATATGCAAGACGTGGTCGGCCGCATTAACTCCGATATGCGCCTGCTCGAGGAAAAGGGCCACAACATGGTGTCGCGCCTGTCCGACATGCGCGGCCAGATCTCGAGCTCCGAGCATCAGCGTCGTCGCGTGGTAGAGGAGCTCGAGGACGCGCGTGCGCAGCTTGAGGAAGTGACCGGCGCGCACATGCAGGCCCAGGAGGACGTTGACGCCGCCGGACCTGCCGCCGCCGAGCTCCACGAGCGGCGCGTGACGCTCGACAATCAGATTTCGCAGCTTACGCGTGAGCAACGCGATGTGCAGCGTGTGGCCGATAACGCGGCGCTCGAACTCGCCAAGGTGAAGGACTCGTTGAGCAACGCCGAGGTCGAGGACAACATGTATGCCTCGCGCCTGGAGCAGATCGATGACCAGCTCGAGGAGGTCACGGCCTCACTCGAGAGCCGTCGCGACCGCGCCGAGGAGCTTGAGGGTGCACTCGATCAGGCCCGTCAAGCCCAGATTGATGCGCGCGAGGCTACCGAGGTCGCCCGTGCAGCCCTTAAGGACTTGCGTGCCCGCGAGAGCGAGGCGCGCAACAAACTGTCCGAGGTGCGCTCGGAGCTTGCTAGCCAAAAGAAACTCGATGCCCGCATGGCCGACAGCTCGCCGCTCGTGAGCTGTCTGGTGGGTGTACTGGGCGATGACGTAACGGGTCGCCTGGGCGATGTGCTCGAAGCCCCGCGCGAGCTTGAGGGCCTAGCTGAGCAATTGCTCGCCGGCGATATCGATGCTCTTTTGTTTGATGATGCCGCTACGCTTGAGCGCGCCGGTCGTGCGGCTTTGGACCAAAAGAAGGCTTCGGGCGAGGCGCTGTTGGTGGCGCGCGGCGTGAGCGGTGGTGCTGCTGCCAATGGCGCTGCCGGTACGCGTCTGGTCGATCGTCTGTCCGTGCGCTCCGGTTATGGCCCGGTTGTCGAGGCCCTTCTCGGCGGCTATTACGTGGTCGATGACTTGGCTGCCGCGTTGGCTGCCCCTGTTGTTGACGGTGTGACCTACGTGACTCCCGATGGCGCCCGCGTGAGCTGTGGTGGTCTGGTGCGCGTGGGGCTCGATGCCGGCGAGGCTTCGGGTGCCTTGGAGCGCAAGCGCCGCATCCGTGAGCTCGAGGGCCTGGAACCCGATCTGGCTGCTGTGTTTGAGCATGTGTCGGATCAGGTCGTCGAGGCCAATGCGGCCGTTGAGGAGGCGCGTGCCGCCGAGGGCGATGCCGCCGGCGAGATCGCCCGTCTTGAGGGCGAGCGCCGCTCGCTGCTCTCCGAGATTGGCCGCCTGGAGCAAAGCGCCAGCAACGCCGAGGTCGAGCGCGTGCGCATCTCCAAGCGCCGCGAGCAGGCCGCCGAGGCCGTTCGCGCTGCGCGCCCGCGCGTGGACGAGATCACCCGCTCGCGTGACGAGGCCCGAGCGCAGGCAAGCGATCTTGGCCTTCAGATTGCCGAAGCCAACGACGAACTCGACCGCGTTCGCCGTGACGATTCCGAGGCCGCCGGCAAGCTCGCCGATGCCAAGGTCCGCCTGGCCCAGACGAGCGAGCGCCTTCGTTCTCTGAAGGGCCGCGTGCCCGATCTGGAGCATCGCCTGGAGGGCATCGACCGCCGTATCCGCGGAACACGCCAGGCCTCGCGCTCACTCGAGCTGCTGCGCCTGCGCGTCGATCCCATGCACGAGCGCTATTCGGCCCTGCTGGAGCGCGCGTCGGATTGGGCAGCGCGTCTGCGTGACCAGGCCTCTCTGGAGGAGGCGGACTCCGCTTCGCTCAAGAAGACCATCGAGGATGCCAAGGCAGAGGTTGCCCGCGCTAAGGAGAAGGTCGATACCGCCACCGCCACGCAAAACGAGTTTAAGGTCGCGCGTGGCAAGCTCGAGGTGCAGGTAGAGGCCGCCATTAAGGCCATTACCGCCGATGGCAACACGGTACTCGAGGAAGCGCTCATGCTTCCCGCGCCCACGGACCGCGATGCCGCCGAGCGCGAGCTCAACCAGCTTGTGCGCCAGATCAACAACCTTGGTCCCGTGAACCAAGTTGCCATGGAGGAGTACGAGCAGCTCAAGCGCCGCGCCGATTACATCGAGGAGCAGCTGGTCGATCTGGAGAGCGCGCGTAAGGCGCTCACCAAGATCACGGTGGCTATTGATCGCAAGATGCGCAAGGCGTTCCTTGTGACGTTTGAGAAGGTCGACGCGACCTTCCGCGAGATCTTCGCTATGCTGTTCCCGGGTGGCCAGGCTCATCTGGAGATGACCGATCCTGAGCATCCGGCCGAGACGGGTATCGAGGTCGTGGCGCAGCCGCGCGGCAAGCGCATCACCAAGATGATGCTCATGTCGGGCGGCGAGAAGAGTCTGACGGCACTCGCCCTGCTCTTTGCCGTGTACCGCACGCGCACGGTGCCGTTCTATGTGCTGGACGAGGTCGAGGCGGCACTTGACGACGCCAACCTGTCCAAGCTCATCGGCGCGCTCGACGTGTTGCGTTCCGATACGCAGCTCTTGGTCATTTCGCATCAGCGCCGTACTATGGAGGACGCTGACGTTCTCTATGGCGTCTCGATGCAAGCCGACGGCGTCAGCCGCGTCGTCTCGCAAAAACTCGATCGCGAAACCGGAAAGGTCGTGAATGCATAATGGGATTCTTTGACGCTCTCTCGCGCGGACTTGAGCGCAGCCGCGAGGCCCTCAACGAGGTCTTCTACTTTGGCGGCGAGGTCGACGAGGATTTTTGGGAGGACCTTGAGGACACCCTCGTTATGGGTGACATGGGTGCCGAGGTCGCCATTCAGGTCTCCGATGACCTGCGCGAGACAGCCGCCAAGAAGAACCTCAAGACCGCTCCGCAGCTTCGCCGCGCTCTGGCCGAGCAGCTTGAGCAGCACTTTGTGCCCATCGAGCGCGATCCGTTCTCCGATACGCCGAGCTGCGTGCTGTTTGTGGGCATCAACGGTGCCGGCAAGACCACGACGGTCGGCAAGATTGCGAGCGCCATGGCTTCCCGCGGCAAGAATGTCGTGATCGGTTCGGCCGATACCTTCCGCGCCGCCGCCATCGAGCAGCTCGATGTGTGGGGCCAGCGCGCCGGTGTTCCCGTCATCAAGCGCGACCGCGGCTCCGACCCGGCGAGCGTTTGTTACGACGTGCTCGACGAGGCCGACAGGCGCGGCAGCGACCTGGTGCTCATCGATACCGCCGGCCGTCTGCACACGAGCCCCGAGCTCATGCGCGAGCTCGCCAAGGTGGTCAATGTGACCCGTAAGCGCGCCGCCAATATGGCCGCCGGTCCCATGCCGGTCTCGGTCGTGCTTGTGATCGATGCCGCCACTGGTCAGAACGGTCTGAACCAGGCGCTCGAGTTTAACGAGGCGCTGGGCCTGGACGGCCTTGCGGCCATACCATGGACAAGCACTCAATACGCGTTCTGGTCCATGCTCATCGCTTTCTGCTTTTGCAGCATCGGCGGCAACCTGCTGGTGTACATGGCCGCCATGAAAAAGATCCCGGACGACCTGTTCGAGGCGGCGTTTATGGACGGCGCGACGGAAGGAAAGATTTTTTTTCGCATCACCCTGCCGCTCATCGCGGACAATGTCAAAACGCAGTTCACCTTCTGGACCATCGGCTGCATCGGCTTCTTTCTGTGGTCCCGCGTGTTCAGCGTGGTCCCGTCGGACCCCACGACCATCACGCCCGCCAGCTATATGTACGACCAGA
>CAUDYH010000171.1 GCA_958453575.1 uncultured Collinsella sp. | reverse complement strand
GGCTGGATGATGGGCATGAGATTAAGACTAATAGGGACAAAAATGGAAAAGCAAAAGCCCGTGTCCAAAATGAACGTTTTTACCATAAAAACGGCGTGTTAACCTGGTCAGCGCTTACAAGTGGTCCGATTAGTGTTCGAAATTGTTCGGACAATTCTATTTGTGGCGGAGCGGGCTATTACATTGTTCCGGTTAAGCAGGAAGACAGGCTATTCATTCTTGGCCTGCTTAATAGCTCTACAGCGCAATATATTAAGCTGGCGTTGAGCCAGACTTTTAATAATGAAGTTGGAGACCTTAAACGCATCCCTGTCCACGGGATAGATTCTTCTAATGAGGAAGTTTTGAAATTGGTTCAGGAATCACTCCATGCATCCGAACTTGACTGGGACTCGTTTGAAACCTCCTGGGATTTCAAACGCAACCCCTTGGTTTAGGTGAGATTCATGTTCGAAACAGTATCAGCAAATAAGGTTGTGTTTGTTGAATCTAATCCTGCATGGGTTAAATGCGGTCTATCTCAGAAGTCACTGGGCCCTGTGCTTGCCCCGCTTCTTAGGTTCTTCGTTGTCGAAACCCCAGCTCCGGGGCTGTCTAGCAGAAGCATCCCGGTATCTGAATACGGGTGGGATACTCCCTGGAGAAAACCCCAATATTTGAATAAAAAACTTAAGGCAGCAAGCTCAAACAAATCTTTATATTGGTCCGCTGCAACCATTGGCGATATGGAACAGGCTTTGCGGAGCGCTGATTTGTTTGATTGCGGTGACATTGTGTCAAAGCCCTTTGAGTCTGCGGTCTTTTATGACGCTAAAAGTAATCAAACGCTCAGCTTGTTTTATCACTTAAGAAATGGATTTGCTCACGGTAGATTCTGCGCGTTTAAGGCAAAAGGCGATATATGGTTCGCAATCGAAGATGTTGCAGGTAAACGAGGGAACGATCCGGCGACTGATGTTAGAAGACTTACGGCAAGAATTCTGATTAAGAATTCGACATTATGTAAATGGATGAAGTTGATAAAGGCTGGGCCTAGTATCTGCTGATGGGCTTCAGCCCGCGTTGGGTGATGGACTGGCTATGAGTAACGAGTTGAGAAATGACATTGAGCGTGTCTTCTGCGCGCCTGACGCAGCTTGCAATATTTAACTTGCGATTTCGTTGAAACCCTGGCGCGTTTCCTACAAATGCTCGATGCAGCGAGCGAATTTTCCAGAGTCGATGGGTAATGCCGAGATGACCTTACATCCCTTCGCTTCTAGCTTATTTCCCTCCTTGACGAATCATCAACAATGAAAGGACGGCCCACCATGGCCACTTTACTTCAAGATAAATACGAGGCCCGCAAGGCCGAGGTTAATGCTCGCTTTGAGCGGCTTCGCGCTAATGAGGAAGAGCTCAACCGAATCTTTGCCAAGATCTACAACATGGAGGGCGAGGTGCCCATCGAGGTTGAGGATAAGTACGTCTCGGTGGCGCGCATCTTCGATACCGCCGATGAGATTCCCGAGAGCTATAAGGGCAACAAGTACGTGCGCACCAAGCGCGACGAGATCACCTCGCTCATAAGCTATGCCGTGGGCTGCATGTTTGGCCGCTATTCGCTGGATGTGGACGGGCTGGTCCTGGCCGATCAGGGCGCCACGGTCGACGACTATCTGGCTAAGATGCCCGATCCCGCGCACGTGACCTTTATGCCCGATAGCGACAACGCGCTGCCCATTACCGATGACGAGTACTTTGACGATGACATCGTGCGCTACTTTATCGACTTTGTGCGCACCGTGTACGGCGAGGAGACGCTTGAGCAGAACCTGGCCTTTATTGCCGAGGCACTCGGCGGCAAGGGTACCTCGCGCGAGGTGATTCGTGCCTATTTCCTAAAGGATTTCTTTAAGGACCACTGTCAGACCTATAAGAAGCGCCCCATCTACTGGCTGTTCGACAGTGGCAAGAAGAATGGCTTCAAGTGCCTTGTTTACATGCATCGCTATCAGCCCGACCTGTTGGCTCGCATCCGCACCGACTATGTGCATGAGCAGCAGGAGCGCTACCGTGCCCAGATCGGCTATGCCAACGATGCCCTTGCCAGTGCCGAGCGCGGCGAGCGCGTGCGTTTGGATAAGCGCGTCAAAAAGCTCAACGACCAGCTCAAAGAGACCATTGTCTATGAAGAGAAACTGCACCACTTGGCAGACCAGATGATCAAGATCGACCTGGATGACGGCGTCAAGGTCAACTACGCCAAGTTTCAGGATGTGCTGGCAAAGATTAAGTAACTGCAAATACGGTAAGGATATTCATGCCCAAGATCGATGTAGAAGAACAGCTCAAGCTGCGTTTTTTGCAGCCGTTGCCCGCATGTATGCTGCGCCGTGTGGTGATTTGGCACGATGCGGACGGCGAGTTTGCTCCTGAGTTTGAGCGATTGGCTGCCGAGGGTTTCGACGGCGCGGGGGCCGATGACGGCGTTATGCCCGCTCACGGTGACTTTGAGCGCCCAGTGCGCTTTGTTGAGGCCTGCGAGGGCCACATGTTTGCCGTTAAGAAGCTCATCAACCGCGATGACCTTGCGAGCGATATCTTGCTGTATCGCCGTTGCCCGCGCGGCAGGCTTGAGGGTGATTGGCTTGCCGATGTTGAGCTGTATGCAGATCAGTTCCAGGCTGACTATCTTTCGCTTTTGGCCGATCAGCTGGGCATCGAGAATATCGACGCCGTGCGCGAGAGCCTGCGCGAGCACAAGACGTTCTTTGATGCCAAGACCCGTTGCGCTAAGTTTGCCGCGTGTGTTCCGCATGCCTCGGGCGCATCCGATATCGAACTCGGCACCCTTACGGTGATTTTTGGCGGTAAAGAGCTTGGCGACGCGCGCCCCGCGTTTGTGCTGCGCGGCTGTATGACCACGCTGCTGCACGAGGGCCCCGAAGCGCTGGCCGAGTTGGTGGACAAGTACTGCGTGCGCGATGTCCTCTCTGCCTTCATTGTACGTTGCTATGGGTTTGAGGGGCCGCTGTATGAGCGTGATTCGCTGCTTGCGCTGGCATCCCATATGCTCATCACGGCGTCATCCACCGCGCTTCCCGAGGGAGCGCTCAAGGGACTCGAAAGCTATGTGGCTCCCGCCTACGGACCCTATTGCCTTGAGGCAGTGCGTACGTGGGACCAGACTGCTGATGCTCAGGCGTCGAGCGAGGATTTATTTGAGATCTGCCGTTTGGTGGAGGATGCTCGCGGGCTCTTTGCGCGGTTTGAGGCTCTGCCGATCGATGTGCTAGCCTCGCTTGATGTGTTCCCGTGCGTCAATGAGGCCGTGCTCTCGCAGCTGTTCAGCTCGTTTGCTCAGGGTGCGGACCGTGTTGAGGACGCGCGCACTTTTGCGTCGCGTCGCTGCGACCTGAGCTGGTACCGCCGTGTCAAGAGCTACTTTGACCTGCTTGTCGCTGTGGCCGATATGTGTGCGTTTAGGCAGGCGCATGCGGGCGGGTTCCATCTGGCGCAGCCCCAGCAGGTGTGGGATGCCTACACGTCCGATTGGTATGCCATGGACGCTGCCTATCGCCATGTGTGCACCGCGTATCTGCGGGCGCGTTCCGTCGAGTGCGATGTGCTCGAGGAGCCTGCCCGAGCTGTGGTGGACTGGGCGGAGAATCTTTACAGTAACTGGTTCTTGGCCGATGCCAATGCCTGCTGGACATCGGCTGCGCAAGGGGAGTGGGCCGATTGCGGCTACATCGAGGGTCCCGAACGGCAGGATGAGTTCTACTGGCACGTGCTGCCCTCCTTTGTGGGCTCTGCCAAAACGACGATCGTCATCGTGAGCGATGCGCTGCGCTATGAGGTTGGCCGCGATGTTGCGACGCTGCTCGAGCGCGAGCGCGGCGGCAACGTCAAGGTCTCTAGCATGCAGGCGGTCTTTCCCTCCATTACCGAGGTGGGTATGCCCGCGCTGATGCCGCACCAAGCGCTTAAACTTGCAGCGGATGGCTCGTTTGTGCTGGCTGACGGCATGCCCACTGCGACGACTCCGCAGCGCGAGGCCGTGCTTACCCACGTTGAGCCCACGGCCCGCGCTTTGCGCTCGAGCACATACCTCA